>RGVM01000126.1 GCA_010027295.1 Chitinophagia bacterium | reverse complement strand
GGGACCACAGCGGACTTGCCCTTCTCCTCGAACAGATGTCCGGACTGGAATGAACGGCGTCCCACAAACACAAGGTCGACCGGGCCCCCGCATCCGTGAGTTCCGCGTCACGCCCGTCGCGACGGTCGACCCGCCCCTGCTCAATGCGGCCGGTCTCCATGCGCCCTACGCCCTCCGCACGATCATCGAGGTCGTCACGGACGACGGCATCTCCGGCCTCAGCGAAGTGCCGGGCAGCGCCTCCGTCACGCAAGCCCTTTCGGAAGCCGGTCGCATCCTCGAAGGGATGGATGTCTTCCTCCTGAATCCCATCCGCCGAAAACTGGAGGAGCGCTTCGGGAAGGAGGCCCCCGAGGCGCGCGGACTCGCGCCGTGGGACCAGCGAAAACTCGTCCACGTCTTCAGCGCCGTCGAAGTGGCCTGCCTCGATATCATCGGGAAAGTCGTCTCCCGACCCGTCGTCGACCTCCTCGGCGGTCGCATGCGCGATGCCGTACCATACGCCGCCTACCTCTTCTACAAGCCTGAAGGGGCGGGAGGTTCGCTGGGCTTCGGAACAGACGCCCGTGCCGAAGGGTGGGATAGGGCCCGGCAGGCAGCCGCACTCGACCCCGGAGGCATCGTCGACCAGGCCCGCGCGATGTGCCGTCATTTCGGATTCCGCTCCGTCAAACTCAAAGGCGGCGTCTTCGAGCCACAGCAGGAGGTCGACGCTGTCATCGCCCTGCATGAGGCCTTCGGCGATGGAGTGCCGCTGCGCATCGACCCCAACGGCGTATGGGCCAGGGAGACGGCAATGCACTACGGACCATGTGGAATACCTGGAAGACCCCGTCCGCGGTCAGGCCGACATGGCCGAAGTAGGGAAGGCGCTCGGCATCCCCCTCGCCACCAACATGTGCACCACTTCCTTCGAGGACATCCCCTCCGCGATACGGCTCGGCTCGGAGGACATTATCCTCAGCGACCACCATTTCTGGGGCGGCCTCACCGCCTCCATGCACCTGGCCGCCATCTGCCGCACTTTCGGGCGTGACCTCTCCATGCACTCCAACAGTCACCTGGGCATTTCGCTCGCCGCGATGACACATCTCGGGGCCGCGCTACCCGACCTCCGCTACGCCCTCGACACCCACTACCCGTGGCAGTCGGAGGAGGTCGTGGCCTCCGGACGCTTCGCATTCCAGGACGGCAGCCTGCCCGTACCCTCCGGTCCCGGCCTCGGTGTCGAACTCGATAGGGCGGCACTGGCAAGACTGCATGACAACTACCTGCGCTGCGGACTCACCCACCGCGACGACGAGGTAGAAATGCGGAAATGGCAGCCCGGATGGAGCTTTCAGGCCGTTAGGTACTGACGCGCACTTTCATCTTCTACCCTCGATCTGCCGTACCTTGAGTGGCCTGCACGCGTCGCCTCAACCCGGCCCGGCAGGGACTCACAGCCTTCCCATCATGCCACTTTCAAATGCTGCACCCATCGATGCCGTGATCCTCGCCGGAGGTTTGCCCGAACCCGGCCATCCGCTGTACGAAGAGACGGCCGGCGGCCATAAGGCACTCCTCGACATAGGTGGCAGACCCATGCTGCAATGGGTCCTCGACGCCGTTGCTGCATCCGACATGGTCCGTAGGATTATCGTGATGGGACTGCCTGAAGAATATGCTGGCATACATGCCCGCGACATCACCCGGATCCCGGACCAAGGCGGCATCATCGAGAACCTCTCGGAAGGAGTCCGCGAGATTCTTTCCGCCGACCCGGGGGCCACGCGTTTCCTGGCAGTCTCTTCCGACATCCCGGCCCTTCGCACCCACATGGTCGACGAGATCGTCGACAGTGCCTCGGAAACGGATGTCGACATGTTCTTCAACGTCATCGAACGCACCGACATGGAAGCGGCATGGCCCGGTGTCCGCCGTACCTGGCTGCGGCTTGCAGATGGTAGTTATTGCGCCGGTGACCTTCACGTCATCTCCACCGCACTAATCGCAGGCCCCGGACTGAGGCGCTTCGTGGCCTGGCGGAAAAGTCCCTTGCGGCTTATGGCGGCTCTCGGACCCGGCGTGCTCCTGCGGATGTTGCTCCGACGTCCGGGTCTTGAGGGGTGTACCGAGATCATCCGGCACCGGATGGGCGTCAGGGTGCGCGCCGTCCGCCGGCAGTGCACCGAGATCGGTATGGACGTGGACGCACCCGCTCACCTCGAACGCATCAGGGAAACACTGGTATCCCATGGCCGATCCGAACAACCATAAAGGACATGTCCCGGAAGGGGAGTCCGACCCGAACGACAAGGGCCCCTCGATACCGATGCGCATCCTGATCCATTCGGGGGATTCCGTGGTTCTCTTCCCTGCAGCAGCCCTGCTGGCATTTGCTGGCCCCGAAGACTGGCAGCAACCGTCGTGGTTCGCTCTGCTCTCGATGGCGCTCTCAGGTGCCGTGGGATGGCTGGTGAAGCAGGCTGTCAGGAAACCCCGTCCGGCTGGCGAATATGGGAGGGGGTATCGTCGCTACGATCCCTATGCATTTCCTTCCGGCCATGCCGCAAGATGTCATGCATTGGCGGCTGCCATCTTACTCACCGAACCCTTGACAGTGGGTATCCTGTCTTTGATATGGGCAGTGGCTACTTCCTGGGTACGCGTGTATTGTCGACTACACCATAGGTCCGACGTCTGGGCAGGTACTGTCTTGGGCTTGGTTCTCACCGGGCTCCTGCATGTGTCAGGACTCATGGTTTGAGAATCATCATGCCGGGGGGGCATCGAAAGGCTTGATCTCGTAGTAAAAGGGCTGAAGGTCGATGATGTCATCTTGCAGGAACCTCATTTGAGGCACATCCATCGCCTCGAAGCCTCTCATCCCAGGGGTATCGGACACAACGGGAGCGCTTTCCGGGAATCGTCGGAAGGGATGCCGTATACGGAATGAATGTATCTTATCCCCGGGCAGCAGCTTGAACTCCGTCACCTGGCCTGAATAGATCACATGGCGGTCGCCTTCACGGCACAGGACTTCCACCCTGACGAAGTTCACGCCTCGGGGAAGAGGCCTGAGTCGGCCTTCCACTTCCTGCATCTTTCCACTCAGGATATAGTACCACTTGTTGGAGTATCGCAACAGCGGAATCCGGATGTCGGCGTCTGTGCGCAACACCAGTCGCCTGGTGAGTTCGCCCAGCAGGGCTGCTGCGGCAAGCGGCATGCAGAGGAAGACCAACAGCTCCAGGCGCATTTCCGCCATGTTCCTGAGCATGATCGTCTCCAATTCCCCATCGGGTCGTCCTGTGAGTAGGACCAAGAGTTCGTCGGTACTCACCCAACTCCCCGTGAGTTGCCGGTGGGCCCAAATCCAGACGACCTCTATGCAGGTGCCTATGACTAGCGTCCAAAAGGCGTCGGGTATCCTCTCGCGTGTCCTTGCCCCCTCACTGAATGGGAAGGTGAAGTATGTACTTCGTGCGACGATGCCCGGCAACAGGAACAAAGCCATCATGAACAGGAACAGGATCGCCTGTATCCATGTGACGAAGGATCCTTGCAAAATGTCGATCATAGCCTCCGGTTGAACTGGCAGGTCTCCCTACGGCCCCGCTGTCAGGTCCGCGCCCTAAAGGTAAGCTCCAAAGAACCCGCACCGATGGGGGGCTGACTCACCTCAGGATCGTGAGGTATCCGGCGACCTTATCCCTGCCCGAACGCGGATGGATCACATAGTAATAGGTGCCTACGGGCAACGGCATTCCTTTGTAAGTGCCATCCCAGGGCCGGTATTGGCCTGTGCTACGCATCAACAGGTGCCCCCTGTCATTGTAGATTTCCACAATAGCATCCGGATAGGCGCCCAGGTTTAGGATCTCCCAACGGTCGTTATAGCCGTCACCATTAGGGGTGAACGTATTCGGGATGACAGGTTTGAAGAGCACGGTCAGCAGCATGGAACTCGTATCCATACATCCCTTGTCTGAGGTGACAGTCAGCAGGTATCTGGTCAGCTGTACAGGTGTCGCCAAAGGTTTGAGGATGGTGGGGTCGTTAAGACTGCTGGATGGTGTCCATTGGAACCGGAGTCCGTTGCCGTTGTATGCACTTCCATCCAAGGTGATGCCTGTGTTCTCGAGCATGATCTTGTCCGGGCCTGCATCCACCACCGGAGTCGGATGCACGGTCACCTTGACCGTTCCAGGCTGTGCCTGCCGGCAAAGTCTGGCATCTTGTACCTCGAGAAGTTCATAGAGGGTGGTGCCGGCCGTCCGGGTCGTGGCTTTTTCAATGAACGGATTGCCAGTGCTCGATATGACATCATTGTTCCTCCTGTAGCGGAATGTGTAGGGTGGCATACCTCCCTTACCGGAGAAGAGGATTTCGGGTGAGGGTTGTAGCTGGCATATTTCGATGTCAGGAGAGCTGCCGCTCATGCTTGCGAAAGGCAGGTCGTGGACGGTTACTATCGCCTCATTCGACGTCCTGCTCGTGCAGGTGATCCCATCCGTGTAAGAGACTTCCTTGAGTCTGTAGGTAAATGTGCCGGGTACGGCGGTGGGCGACCTCAACGTGGTGGAATCTGAACCTGTCGGTGTGAGCATGACGATGTCCGGGCCGCCATTCAGTGAGTAGGTGAAGCGGTATGGAGCCCTGCCCATACTGCCTTTGAAGGTGAGGGTGGGATCGATGTCTTTTTCGCACACCTTCACGGCACCATTGATTGCGCCTCCGGGGTTGTTCAGGATGCGCACGGTCGCAGATAACCCCGTAAGGTTCGAGACGCAACCTCGGGCGTCCGTAACCTTTCCTAATTCATATACGAAAGTGCCTCCGGTGAGCGTGGATGCGGGCTGCGTGATCGAGGGACCTGAGACGGAACGGGTCGTTTGTTGGGCACCGTTCAGCGTGTAACTGAACGTGTAGGGTTCGGCACCTTCGGAACCTGTGAACTGGATGCCGGGGGAGGCGGATCCCTGGCATAGCAGAATGGTGTTGGTTGTCTGACTGACGATGCCGATACTGCCCAGCGGGAGCGGGTTCACCGTGATCGACACATCCTGCGATAGATCCTTTACACAGGTCGTTCCGTCGGAATATGAGACCTTGGTGAGGCGGAAGGTCTGTACGCCGATCACAGCATCCGGAATATCGACCTTGGCTGTATTGACACCATTGGGGGACACGACTGTCTGTTCCGCTCCGCCGTTGATGGTATAGGTGAACGTAAAGGGGGCCTTTCCAGAGGTGGCCGTGAATGTTGTCGAGGCGATGGCCGTCCTGCATACTTCTGCAGGAGCAGTAATGGTAGCGTCCGGCGTGGCGAGCACTCTGAAGACGGAAGTGCCCGATTGTGCCTGTCGGCATCCGTTGGCATCCAAGACCTCGAGGAGCTCATAGGATGCATTGAGGGCGCCGACGGTAGAGATGCTGAGGCTGGTGGCAGAGGCCCCTGCTGTGGTCACTGCGTTGAGGGTGGGCCCTCCATTGATACGGTAGGAGAATGTGTAGGGCGAAGTGCCCTTGGAGCCCGTGAGTGTGAGCTGCGGATCCGGAGAGGACTGGCAGACAATGGCGCCCGGACCCAGGACGGCCTCAGGCAAGGGATGTATCCGAACCGGTATTTCGGCCCGCTGGCCCTCACAGCCGGTGGTGGGATTGAACTGGCTGACATAATAGCGTAAAAGGCCCGCGGTCCCAGTAGGCGGTACGGGCGCGGTGGCGGCCCAGGTGCCACCCGTTGCCGAGGTGCCGTACCAGCGGAGGATAGTGCCGGCAACCGGTGTGACGGTCGGCAGGGTGGCGCCAGCCGTCCCCAGACAGAAGGTTGCGGCGGTTACCGTTGGAAGTACCGGGCTTGGGTTGATGGTGACAGTGGCAGAGCCCGTCAGGTCTTTTGAGCAGGTGATCCCGTCATCATAAGAAACCCTCACCAGTCGATACTCGAAACTGCCCGCCACGTCTGAAGGCGTCTGTAGGGTTGCGTTTGCGGCGCCTGCTGGGGAGCTGACCGTCTGAGGGGCTCCTCCGTTCAGCGTATAAGTGAAGCTGTAGGGGGCCTTTCCACCTGAACCTGTAAAGGATACAGGGGCAGTACCGCCATACATGCAGAGCTGTGTGGTACCGGATATGGCTGCGTCAGGTGTTGCCAGGATGGTCACGGTGGCCTTGTCGTTCGTATAGGTACGGTTGCACCCTTTTGCATCCCTGATCTCAACCAATTCGAAGTCGTGAATGCCGGGGGTCGCCGTGGCGACGGGGAAGGTCAGTTCCATCTGTCCCGCAGGAACCGGCACCGTCTGGAGGCTACCCCGATACCTGAATGCAATCGTGTACGGCGCCTGTCCGTCTGTGATCCCGAGTCGTACGGTAGGGGAGGGTGAGTTCTGGCAGAGGGACAGGGTCTTGCCAGGGTGGTTGAGTATGGAGGCGTCCAATATCGGCGAAGGCAGCACTTTGAAGACATGGTCTCGCGAAAAGGCCTTCTCGCATGTCTTGCCTCCCACCGTGTAGGAAACTTTTTGGAGTGTGTAGGTTTGGGTCCCGGGCTGTGCGGTGGACATCGGGACGGTTACGGTGCTCCCGGTTACGGTGGGTTGGCTGATGCCATCGATCGAGTAGGAGAAAGTGTAGGGGGCTGTCCCGAGGCTGCCCGTGAAGGTGAGCGACTTGTTGGAGGCAGCACACCCGTCTGCTGGCCCCGTGAGATTTGCATCCGGCGAGGGCAGCACCGTGACGGTGACTGTCTTGCTCATCGACCTGACGCACCCATAACCGTCCGAAACCTCGATCAGCTCGTACTTGATCAAGCCGCCGAGGCCGGTGGCAACAGGGACGGTGAACGGCGAGGCACCAGTCTGTGTCACTGTCGGCTGTGTGGCACCGTTGAGAGTGTATCGGAACGTGTATGGGAGCAATCCGCCTGAACCTTCGAACGCGACAAGGGGTGATGTCGCATCCTGGCATACGGTGGCATCACCTGTCAGGTTGGCTGTCGGCAGTGGGTTCACCGTTGCCACGACGGCAGCCCTCGGGCTCTCGCATCCGATGGTCGGAGTATATTGGAAATACTGACTTACATAGTAATTCGTGGTACCTACGGAGGCGACGGAGGGCGCGGGCGGCGTAAAGGTGTACGAACCTCCTGTTGCC
>RGVM01000125.1 GCA_010027295.1 Chitinophagia bacterium | reverse complement strand
GACACACTGACACCGCGGAAGGGGAGCTTGCCCCACAGCTTGTCCGGTATCGTGTAGCCGAGCTGCAACTCGCGAAGCTTGATGAAGGATGCGTCAAACATGACACCCTCTGCGATTCCGCGTCCGCCTGTCCATGCGGTATGCCATTCCCGGGCGGCGACCTTGCGGGTATTCGGCTGGGGCACGCCCCCAACGAAAACGACCCCCTGTCCGATCACTCCGTTACCCTCCTTGGTGAGGTCGTAGCCGTCCTTCCGGCCCTCGAGGGTCTCGATGATGATGCCACCCTCGCGTCCCACAGTCTGTGTCTCGCTGTAGAGTCGACCTCCGCTTCGGATATCGAAAAGGAAGGAGAGGTTCACCCCCTTCCAGTTGAGGCTGTTGCTGATGCCCACCAGTAAGTCGGGATTGTAATTGCCCAGCTTGATGCGGTTGGTGGTCCGAACGGGGCGACCGTTGGCGTCGAAGACCATCTGACCCACGAACTTGCCGGATGCGTCGTAGTAGGGTGCGTTGGCGTCCGTGTTCTGAACCCTGGCGAAGCCGATGCCATAGAGGTCTCCCATACGCTCTCCGACCCGGGCCTCGACGGTCACGCGTCGGCTGGCCATCACAAAGTTCGTGAGGCCGTCGCGCAGCTCGAGCACCTTGCTGCGGTTGGCGCTGAAGTTGACGTCGACGTTCCAACGGAAGCTCTTGTTGCGGATGGCCTGCACGTTCAGCATCGCCTCATAGCCCCAGTTGCGGATCTTGCCGGCGTTGATGCTCCGGCTCGAATAGCCCGACGCGATCGACAAGGGGATGTTCAGGATCTGGTTGGTCGTGTTGCTCGTGTAGTAGGTGAGGTCGAGACCGATGCGGTTGCCGAAGAAACGGAACTCGCCTCCGGCTTCGTAGGCGCTGCTGATCTCGGGTTTCAGGTTCAGGTTCGAGAGCCTGTCCGTCTCTCCGTAGAGCTGGAAGCTGCCGAAGGGGTTGCCCGGGCTGTACGACTGGGTGAAGGTGAAGGGGTCTGTGTCGTTGCCCACCTGTGCGATGCTGGCCCTCAGCTTGGCGAAGCTTATGAAGCGCGGCAGCTCGAAGGCCTCGCTCAGGATGGCGCTGAGGGCTGCCGAGGAGTAGAAGTAGGAATTGTCTTCCACGCCGAAGGTCTTTAGCGCCTCGGGCAGGGTCAGTGCGCTGCTCCAGTCGTTCCGCCCGGTCAGGTCCAGATACAGGAAGTTGCGGAAGGATACGCCGGCGGACCCGTACAGGGAGTTGATCCGCTTCCCGACGGAGCGCTGCGAAACCTGGAGCGGGATGCGGCTGTTCGTGAGGTTGTAGATATCGGGGATGTTCAGCTGGCCGGCGTTGGTTTCGTCGAACAGGCTTGTCTGCTGCATCAGGTTCCCGCCCACGTTGGCGGTGATGGCGATATCCCTGCCGATGTCCTTCCGATAGCCGAGCAGGAAGTCCAGGTTGGTCTCCTGGTTGCGGAGTACCACCTCGCGGTACTGGCCGAAGGGGAAGCGCTGCGTGCTGAAGGCGCGGCGGTACTCGCGCCGTTCGTTGGACAGGTCGGTGGCCCCGCGCACTGTGAGGTCGAGGCCCGAGCCGATGTCGTACCGGACGGAGGCGTTGCCGATGAGACGGTCGTAGTACTGCCCGTTGGTGTTCTTGTAGAGGGTCACATACGGGTTGTCATGATAGTTGTAGTTGAAGCCATACTGGCGGATGCCCTCGAGACCCTTCATCCACATCCGCTGCATGTCGGCCAGCTTCACACTGGGCGGCAGCCAGCAGTTGAAGAGGTACATGATGCTCTCGGTGCCGTAGCTGATGGTCGGCCGATTATCACTCGAGCTGTTTATGTATGACACGTAGGACTTTACGCTCAGCCGGTCGGATAGGTTGTAGGTTCCCGAGAGGGAGAGGGTGTTGCGTCGAAGGTCAGTATTCGGGATCATGCCCCGCTCATCGAGGTTCGTATACCCCAGTCGGAAGTCACCCTTGTCGTTGGTGCCGCCGAGCGAGAGGGAGTTCGTGAAGGCAGTGCCCGTCTGAAGGAAATTGCGCAGGTTGTCCACATCAGGCTCCCAAAGGGTGGGGGTGATGACGGAGCCAGCCGGTGCGTTGAGGTCGCCGCCGGTGAAGTCGATGGGCTGGCCGTTGAGGGTGCGGGGCGAGTTGAACTGCGGGTATTTCTGCCCGCGGAATGCCGGCCCCCAGGCCTCGTCGGTACCGTCGGTGAGACCCGCGCCGGCTCCGTTGACGAAAGCGAAGTCGCCACCGTTGCCGTTGCCCTGGCCGTAGACGGTCTGGTATTTCGGGAGCTTGAGGGGCGTCTGTAGCGTGTAGTTGCTGTTGAATTCCACGCCTATGCCCTTGCCCTTGGCGGCGCTCTTCGTCTTGATGAGGATCACGCCGTTGGCGGCACGGGAACCGTAGAGTGCGGAGGCCGCAGCACCCTTCAGAACACTCAGACTCTCGATATCATCAGGATTGACGAAACCGGCGCCGTTTCCGAAGTCTACCTCTAGGTTGCTCCGACCACTAGAGCCGATAACGGCGTTGCTGATAGGCACGCCGTCGATCACGTAGAGGGGCTGGTTCTTGTTCAGATCGACGGAGCGCTCCCCACGTATGGTCACCCGAGCCGAGGCACCGATGCCGGAGTTGCTACCCACCACGGTCACCCCGGCCACCTTGCCGGCAAGCTGGTTGACCACGTTCGTTTCGCGGGCCGTCGTCAGGGCATCGCCCTTCACATCCTGAATGGCATAGCCGAGGCGCTTCCGGTCCTTCCGGATACCTAGAGCGGTAACCACCACTTCGTCTAGTCGGGCCTCGCTGACCTCGGCCAGCAACACGGGGGATGCACCAGGTTGTAGGACATGCTCCAGGGTCCGGATGCCCACGCCCGAAACGACCAGGGTGTCGCCAGGGTTCGCTTTGAGAGAGAAGGTGCCGTCGGGACTTGACGCGACGCCTGTCGCCCGGCCCTTCAACTGAATGGATGCACCCGAAACGGGCTGCCGGGTGTCGGCTGACAGCAGGCGGCCACGAACGGTCTCCTGCGCACTCGCCACCAAGCTGGCGCCGAGCGAGAGGATGAACAGCACGCAGATGCAGGGTTGTCTCATAGATCACTCTTTTGGTTGCCGCAAAGCTATTCGGGCCACATGAACGCCCTGTTTCGGAAAAGTGAACGATTCGTTAACGGCAAGAAGAACCACATGCACAACTCTGGTATTCTCCTCTATAGATGAGATGTGCGAAACGGAAAGACCTTCACTCTATGAACCAATCTGTCCGTTCTTAGGTCCTATAACTGCTACCCATGGAGCCCTGTAGCCTGACACTCTTGAAAAAGGCCCACATCAGATGTATGCTATCCGGACATTACCAGGGCGGCGATATTGTGAAAAAAAAGACCGCCCTCAAAAGGGCGGTCTTGTATTCAGTCATTGAATGTATGGCCTCAAAGCCCCCACCTCGTCCAACCGAGCGTCCAGTCCACATCCCCGATGGCTCCTTCAAAGCTCACTTTGTCAAAGAAGGGGTCGGCGAGTTTCGATGGCGTGAAGTTGGCGCCTGTCAGCAGCGGCGAACCAGCGTTGGGCTTCAGCTTCGGTGATGCTACGTTGAAAGGATCGGGCAAGCCGAATGTCGCCACGCTGGATACCTCCTGGGTAAGGGTTGCCTTGTACCTGTCCCTGACGGTCGTCAGGGTGTAGGGAGAGATACCAGGGATGTTGTAACTGTAGTTGTCGCAAACCGCGAATTTCAAACCCTGGTCATGGATCATGCAGTTGTAGAGAAGGCTGCTCCCCCTGAGGAAATATGCGATAGAAGAGTCCTCCTGGACCCTGAAGGCCTCACGCTGCGCACCCAGGATGACGGAATTGGCCAGGATGAACTGCGTGCCTCTACGCATCCTCATGCCCCAGCCGTAATCGGACGAAGTGCCGGCAGCATTGTTGGGGCCTACTGCCGTGAAGTTTGACATCACGGGCGAAGTGATCGGCGCCCTGTTGAGTGCGAGGCCGTTGGACGGATTCACATTGTCGAACTCAAAGTTGTTGGAGACGTCGCCGGTGGTACCCTTGGGATCTGTGAAGGCGGGGTCCCTGAAGGATATGCCGTATTGGATCATTCCCCTGTATCCGTCATCGAAATCGAAGTCATCGTCGGCGGAGTTGTAGATGATGATGTGCTTCATGTTCACCGTACCTCCGAATACCTCGATACCGTCGTCATATCCGCGGGAGATCTGGACATAGTCGATGGTTGTGCCGGAACCGACGGCATAGAGCGATAGACCATTCACCTCGTCGCCGGGATTCACGGCCTTGCCTGCGTACTCGATACGGACATAGCGGAGGATACCCGAGTTGTCGGCATCGTTATTGCCTCCGAAGGCAGCATATCGGACATCCAGGCCACCTTCCATCACAGGGTGGTTGCCGTTGAACTTGGCGGAACCTGCCACGATGACACCACCCAGGTCTCCTGACTGGGGGCTGGTCTCGGCAGAAGTGAAGACGATCGGTGCGGAGGCAGTACCGTCAGCGATGATCTTGGCGCCGGGAGTGATGATCAACACTCCCGCAGAGTCCTTGTTGGAAACAATCCTTGTTCCAGGCTCGATTGTCAGCGTGGCGTTGTTCGTTACATACACATACCCACGAAGCCTGTACACAAAGTCTTTTTTCCATGTCGTGTTGGAGGAGATCACGTTCCGTACGTCAAAGCGGGTTCCCGTTCCGAAAAACGTGAAGCCGGACAGCTTCCCAGAACCAGCTGCTGTGGTAACGGCCACATCACCGGAGGCAGACCCTGCGGCCAGCGTCGCCGTTATCGTCTGGGCGTCTTTCACCGTGAAGGCGCTTGCGTTCACGCCCCCGAAGGTCACAGTCGTGGCGTTCGTGAAGTTTGTGCCTGTGATGGTGATGACATCACCGGCAGCACCCGCAGCAGGATTGAAAGCCGTGACAGTTGGTGCGGGCGTGACAGGGGCGGGTGGCGTCTCTGTCTTCTTACAGGATGCGGTCGCAAGCAAAATGCATGCAACAATGGCGGAGAACTTCATCTTGCTCATGGATATGTGTTTATAGATTTACTTTGAAACCGAGGTTGAAGCCGGTTCCGAACCGGGCAGAGTTGATGACCCGGTCCTTCGCGGGGTCGAAATAGGTGTTCTTCGGGTCGGGCTCGAATTTGTAGTACCATTTGAAAGGCTGAGCCAGCAGGTCCACAATTGCGGCTTTCAGGTCCACCTTACCCTTGAGTATCTTGGCATTCATCTGGAAGTCGATGATGTCCCTCGAGTTCTCGAAGATGTTGAAGGCACCGCCCTGAACGGCCCTGAATTTCAACCGCGGCCCGATCCTGTTGTAGTGAAGGCTCAGCGAGAGGTTGTTGCCGGTGGCATAGGTGAGTGAGCCGTTCAGTATGTACGGCGACTGTCCTTGCAAGGGGGTGTTCACCTGCGTACCCTTGAATACGACGGAACCCAGCATGTAGGCCATGTTCGTGTAGAAGTGCAGGTTCTCGAACACCTTGCCTGGGATAAAGTCGAGTTTTTTGCGAATCTCGAGCTCTGCACCATAGGTGTTTGCCTTTTCGGCATTCTTGTACGACAGGATGTCGTTGCCCGAATTGACCTGCTCTATGGGGTTCGTGAAGTACTTGTAGAAGGCGCTGATCGAGAAAATCTCTCCGGATGCGGGGAAAATCTCATATCGCAGATCGATATTCCTTACCACGGACCTCTTCAGGTCCGGATTTCCCCTCACTACCACGAAGTTGTCGTAATCAAAAACGCTGTAGCTGGCCAATTCCCTGAATTCCGGCCTGTTCACCGACTCCGATGCGGCGAAGCGTAGGTTGGCCTTCTTACCCGCGGCATAGGTGATCAGCATGGATGGGAGAACGTCGGTGTTCTTCAATTGAATATCCGGCTGGTTTAAAGCAAGGAGGTGCTGATCGTAGCTTTCGACCCTTGCCCCTGCGGTGACCTTGAGGCCTTCTGAAAGATTGCCGTCGAACATCAGATACCCGGCGTTCAGGAGGGCGCTGGCATCGTAGGAGGTCGAGTTATTACCTATGGTGGCCAGTGTCAATCCGAAGGCATCTACGTTGGATGCGCTGAAGATGTTACCGAAGGTTGTCGACTTGGTCTCATATATGGAAACACCCCTGAAATTGAGCGAGGCATAGCCCAGTGCATCTACCAGAGCGGAGCGATCCCTGTAATAGCTCAGCGCTCCTGCCTTTAGTCGGCGGTAACCGAACTTTGAGCTGAGGTTGTACACCAGGTTGACACCGCCGTTATAGATCATCTCGTTGAGATCGGAGAAGATCCTGCCCGCATTCCTCACTTCGGGCGAGTTCTCATTGCCCAACTTGATGAAATAATCGGTCTTCTTGTCGTCGGGAGTCCTCAGGGACACCACCTTTTGGTCAGGCTGGTTCTTGTATGCGTTTGATACCGATGCGTTCCAGTCGATGGAAAAATTCTTATTAAGTGCGTGCTTTGCATCGAAGACGAAGCTCCAGAGACCCACAGCCGACAACTCGTTGTTGTAACTCTTGAGCTCGAATCGGGTCGGCATGTTCACAATATTGTATCCGCTTCGCAGGCCAATCTGGTTAGAGAAATCGTTGTTGAAGAGGGCCTTAAGCGAATACTTGCTCTTCCCCTTGGCATATGCGACATTCAGCATGGAAGAGAGACTGTTCTTGCTTTCGTACGTAGTCGTCTGATTCTCGTACAGGAGGTTGTATCCCAGCATGTAATCGGACCTTTGCCTCTCGAAAACCTTTCTTCCCAGGCCATACCCGACCATGTAAGTAAGTCCGAGCTTACCGCCCTTGGAGAAGGCGTACGACCTGCCCCCGCTGATCCCCACGCTCATGTTGGGCGGCGATTGCAGGAGGCCGTCGTATGCATAGCTGTTGGGGAACTGTTTCGTGATCGACTGCTTGTTGGCGTTAGGCAGGGTGATGAACGAAGAACCCCGGTTGGCCACGTACCCTGCGGGCACATTCCTGGAACCGTCGAAGATCGGATCGCAAGCATCATTCAGACTAAGGTTCAACTTTCCGACGCACTCATTGAGGAATCCAGCGCGGGACTCAAGACCTTCTCTCGTCAGGA
>RGVM01000124.1 GCA_010027295.1 Chitinophagia bacterium | reverse complement strand
CAGGGTCTCGGAGCGTTCGCGGATATCGTCCATCTCCAGCAGTTGCTGTTTCTCCGCGAGATCGCTGTTGAGGTTGCTGCTGACGAAATGGATTAGGAAGGAGGGGTTCTCTATGTTGCGCAGGATGATGCCAGCCTCGGTGGGGATGTTGGGGGAAAGCTGGATGATCTGGGCGGCGAGGTCCTTGATGGAGCTGACTGCTGCTTCGAAATGAGGGTCTTCGCCGATTGCCTGTTCCTCGATGACGCGGATACGTCCACGGAAGCAGGGATCTTCGGCGGTGACGCCCATGAGTTCGAAGCGCTTGCGGCCCTGGATGATGACGGTGGTGCCGCCATCAGGCATCTTGATCAGCTTGATGACCTTAGCTACGGTGCCAACCTTAACGAGGTCTTCCAGTCCGGGGTCCTCCACGGAAGGGTCCTTCTGTGCCAGGACACCTACTAGCTTGTCACCCTTGTAGGCCTCGTTCACCGCCTTGATCGACTTGTCGCGGCCGACGGTGATGGGGATGACCACCCCAGGGAAGAGCACCGTGTTGCGCAACGGCAGCAGGGGAAGGTCTTCGGGTATGACCGTGTCCTCCTGCCCTTCGCCCTCCCCCTCGTTCAGGGGGATGATGGGCATGAAGTCCATATCATCGTCACTCAGCCGGAAGGATGTTGTCTCACTCATATTCATACGCTCTATAAACGTCAGGATGGCATCTTTCATGTGCCCGTCCGTCGAAATTGGATCCTCCGCAAGAAGACAAGTTTGATGCCACAAGCGGGCCGGCTTGTCATCGGCCAAGGAGTATTTCCCTGATTACCCCTCGGGAGCATCGTGTGCCCATGGGTCTGAACTCCGAAGCACGAACGGACGGGACATCATGGCATGCAAAAGGCAGCCATTCTGTCATGCGAATGGCTGCCTTTTTGCAGAAGGAGATGTCAGAAGTTGATACCGACGCCAAGCTGTGCCATCTGGCTCTTCCACTTGGTCTGGTCGCTTACGTCGTTAATATTGCTGAGGCCTATGCCATAGCGGCCATAGATGCGAAACATGGCCAGGTTAAGCTGCAGGCCGCCCAGCAGGGAGAGGTCGCCACTCTTGAAGGCGGCCTGTCCGTTCTGCACGAGGGTGCTACCGTTGCTCATCATGATGCCAAACTGGGGCCCTGCCTGGATGACGAGGGGGCCTCCCGAAGGGCGGATATTGAGCAGGACGGGAATGCTGAGGTAGTTGAGGTCGGCCACCACACTGGGTCTTATGCCCTGCGCGATGCTGCCGAGGTTGGATGCCGTCTCCGTCTTGCTCTTGTTGAACAGCACTTCGGGCTGGATACCGAACTTCTTACTGAACATGACTTCGAGGGCTCCCCCGAGATGGTAGCCGAAGTTGAAGCCGTCCTTGAACTGCTGACCGTCGATCTTGTACAGGGTCGAGCCGAAGCGAACGCCCAGCTTGACGCCTTGGGCCTGTGCCGCTGAAAGCCCGAGCAACAGGGCGGCGGAGAGGATTGCGATCCTTTTCATGTGTGTGGGATTTGGGTGTAAGATTAGCCGATTCCGCGGAAAGGCGCGCATAACAGGATGTTAATTGCCGCCATCCGTGCCAATGTAAGGGAGAAATCCCGATTCCCGACCCAAATCCTACACGGGTCAGGCGAGTTCGATCACCGTGATTTCGGGCAGGATGCCTACGCGCCCCGGGTAGCCCAGGAAGCCGAACCCCCGGTTGACGTACAGGGCCTGCCTTCCCTGGCGGTAGAGGCCCGCCCACTGGCGGTAGACGTACTGTATGGGGCTCCATCGGAAGCCGGGCAACTCGACGCCGAACTGCATCCCGTGCGTATGCCCGCTGAGCATGAGGTCGATGTCGGGGTACCCTGTCAGCACCTGTGCCTCCCAGTGGCTGGGGTCGTGACTGAGGAGGATGCGGAAAGGATAGGATTCCGTCCCGCGGTAGGCATCCTCCAGGCGCCCATACCTGCCAAATCCCTTGGCACCCCAGTTCTCGATGCCGAGGAGGGCGATCCGCTGCCCCTCGCGCTCCAGAGATACATGCTCGTTCATGAGCAGCCGCCAGCCCATGGAGGCGTGCACGGCCTTGAGGCGCTCCAGGTTCTGGGCCTTTGCCTGTGGACTGGGCCAGCGCCGATAGTCGCCGTAGTCGTGGTTACCCAGGCAGCTGTACACTCCCATCGGGGCCTTGAGGCGCGAGAAGATCTCATGATAACCATCCATCTCCCCGGCGTGGTCGTTGACCAGGTCGCCGGTGAAGAGGATGATATCGGGCGACTCGTCGAGAATGGCCTGCACACCGCGACTGACGGCGACGGGGTCAGTAAGGCTGCCTGAATGTATGTCGGAGATGTGCACGATGCGAAGTCCTCGGAAGGCTTCGGGAAGTTGGGGGGATTCGACCTTCACGCGCTCAATCCGGTAGCGGTACTTATTCCGGAACCCCAGCATGAGCGTACCGAAGAGGACGCCTCCGGAAGCCAGTCCCAGCCAGCTGAGGAACAGGGAACGGGATACACCCTCACCGCCTCCGGCGACAGGGCTGACCTCTTTTACATCCCACCGGGAAAACGCCCATGTAAAGACCCGGCGAAGGTCGTCGGCCAATAGAAAGAGAGCGGCCAGCAGCTTGGCGAATATTAGTCCAGCGATCAGGGAAAAGGCATGGGCCCGGAAAGACGGCTGGCCCTTGACCGGTGGTGCGAAAGCCATGACCAGCCAGAGGACGGTGAAAGCCGCTGTAGGCAGCCAGTACGCCCATAGGGCCGGGCCGCGCCATCGCTGGGGAAAGGTGGATGCTACCATCCTCCAGGCCTGGAAAACATAGAGATCAAGCATCAGTACGACTGTCAGAATAATGCCGGGCAGAAGCCATCTGTTCATGTGTGGAGCGTTGTGGGGGGCTTCGGATGCCTGTGTCGGTCTGGTGTTCAAAAACGAAGAAACTCGTCGAGCTGGGCATTGAGGGCGGCCAGCGTGGCCTCGTCACGGATGCGCCCACCCGCATCCATTAGCTTGTCGATGACGGAGATGGGAAGCCTGTTGGGGTGCACTGTAACCTTGAGGTAGTTGAGGATGCCGGTAAGATGCTCCATTCCACGAAGATTGCCGGCCCGACCGGTGGATACCCCCGTGAGCATGGCCTTCTTACCCCACCATACCCTTCGGATGTCGGACAGGTCGATTACCGTCTTCAGACAGCCAGGGAAACTTCCATTGTACTCCGGCGTAACGATGAGGAAGTGGGTCGTAGGGATGAGGATTTCCTCCTCTAGACCGACAAGGACTTCGGACTTGCGGTCAAGGCCGATGCCCTCCAGGCTGACCAGCGATGCCGCCACACCTTTGGCTTCGAGCATATCCCCCATCTGGCGGGCCACCCTGAGTGTGTTGCTGCCGGCCCTGTCCGTGCCGGATATGATTGTGTAGCGCATGGGATACAGGTTGGGCATATAACGCAGCTGTGAATATATTGTTCCGAGGCATCCGCCCCAATCCTGTAAATTTGACCCTCGCAGCGGATCCGCCCCGGCGGATACCTCACTGCATGCTTTTGGACGACCCCTATCGAAATGAGACTCAGCTGTCACGGACATTCCTGCTTCAGCGTGGAGATCTCGGGCAGGCACCTCCTGTTCGACCCCTTCATCACGCCGAACCCTCATGCCTCCGGCGTGGATGCGGATACCGTGCAGGCAGACGTCATTTTCGTGACGCACGGCCATGATGACCACATGCACGACTGCGAGGCTATCGCCAGGCGAACAAGTGCCCCCGTTGTCTGCAACTTCGAGTTGAGCAACTGGCTGCGCAGTAGGGGTCTCGAGAACCTCCGAGCCATCAACACAGGCGGATGCCTCGAGTTGGGCTTCTGCACCGTAAAGGCGGTTGTCGCGCACCACTCATCCTCCCTGCCCGACGGCTCCTACGGGGGAAGCCCGCTGGGGTTCGCCGTACGGTCGAAGGAAGGTTGCTTCTACTACAGCGGCGATACATCCCTCACGATGGACATGCAGCTGGTACCCTCCTTCTGCCCGCCCGACTTCGTGATGCTGCCCATCGGTGATGTCTTCACCATGGGCATCGAGGATGCGGCCCGGGCGGCAAGGTTGCTCAACTGCCGCCGTGTTGTCGGCCTCCATTACGACACATTCCCCGCCATTCGCATCGACAGGGAGGCGGCCATAACGCATTTCAAGAAGAACGGACTCGAGCTCACCCTTCCCGAGCCCGGGTCGACTATAGAAATCTGATGTAAAGGAAACACGATAATGGGACGCGTCATAGGCATAGCAAACCAGAAGGGTGGCGTAGGAAAGACCACCACGGCCATCAACTTGGCGGCAAGCCTCGCCGTACTGGAATTCAGGACCCTCCTGGTCGATGCCGACCCGCAGGCGAACTCCACCTCCGGCCTCGGCTTTGTCCTCCAGAACATACAGCAGAGCCTGTACGACTGCATGGTCAACCAGTCAAAAGCCAGCGAGGTCGTCCTCAAGACGGAGATGCCCAACCTCTGGCTACTCCCCTCCCATATAGACCTCGTCGGCGCCGAGATCGAGATGGTCAACCAACCCCAGCGGGAGTCCGTGCTGCGTAACATCCTCTCCGATGTAAGGGACTCCTATGATTTCATCATCATCGACTGCTCTCCCTCCCTCGGCCTCATCACCCTCAACGCCCTCGTTGCGGCCGACAGCGTTATCGTTCCCGTACAAGCCGAGTTCTTCGCCCTGGAGGGCCTCGGCAAACTGCTCAACACCATCAAGATCGTCCAGACCCGCCTGAACACCTCCCTGGTGATAGAGGGAATCCTGATGACTATGTACGACTCCCGACTCAGGCTCTGCAATCAGGTCGTCAGCGAAGTCCGCCGCCACTTCGAGGACACGGTATTCAACACCATCATCCACCGCACCAGCCGCCTCAGCGAAGCCCCAAGTGTCGGAAAGCCCGTCATCCTCTACGACGCCGAAAGCAAGGGCACCGTCAACTACCTCCACCTTGCCAAGGAGATCCTCCAGAAGAACGACTTGACACGCATCAGCCAGTCTGAACGAAACCTATAGCCTCTAAGATGAGTAACGCCAACCCCAAGAAAGAGATGCTAGGCAAGGGGATACGCTCCCTCCTACAGGGCATCGATACGGAGATGAAGAACCCCGAGGGGAACCTCAAGACCGAAGTGGTCGAGAAAGTCACCTCCATGGTAAGGGTCCCCACCGACCAGATAGAGGTCAATCCCAAGCAGCCTCGCCAGGACTTCGACGAGACGGCCCTTAAGGAACTCGCCGACTCCATCCGACTCCATGATGTCATACAGCCCCTAACGGTATCCCGCATCGCGGCGAACCGGTACCGACTCATCGCAGGCGAGCGCAGGCTGCGCGCCGCAAAGATGGCCGGGGTCAAGGATGTGCCTGTCTATATCCGGGAGGCGGATGACCAGCAGCTCCTCGAGATGGCGCTGCTGGAGAACCTGCAGCGACAGGATCTGAACGCCATTGAGATCGGCCAGAGCTACAAGCGCCTCATGGACGAGTGCAGCCTAACGCAGGAGGAAGTCGCCGCCCGGATGGGCAAAGAACGCAGCACGGTAGCCAACTTCATACGTCTGCTGAAACTACCCCCGTCGATCGTCATCGCCGTCCGCAACGGAAAAATCACCATGGGCCACGCCAAGACGCTGATCACCCTCGACACGGTCGATAGGCAGATGCAGGTCTTCAACGAGATCGTGGGCAAGGACCTCTCCGTCCGGCAGACGGAGGAGCTCGTCCGTACCCAGTACTCCGACGGCAAGGCCCCGAAAGCCGGCAAACAGAAGCCGAAGAAGGGCCAGGAAGGGCTGTCACCTATCATGAAGAAGATAGAGGATACGATCTGTTCTCACTTCGGCACCCGGGCGAGACTTATCCAAGAGAAGAAGGGCCACGGAAAGATCGTCCTCGAGTACTACTCGGTGGAAGAGCTCAACGGTCTCCTGGAGAAGATGAAGATCACCGTGCAATGAGGGTCCATCGCGAGTTCCCCGTGAAGGCATTGACCGCCTGCCTCATCCTCGCGTGCTGTTCCACGGTAGGATATAACCAGCCGAAGCCCGATACATCCTCCATACGGATGAAACCATCCCCCACCCCGAAAAAGGACACGCCTTCCACCGACACGGCATCCAAGGTAAAGTCCTACGCGGCAAGGGCGGCACTCCGTTCTACTATCTTCCCCGGTGCGGGTCAGGTCTACAACCGAAAATACTGGAAGCTTCCGCTCGTCTATGGAGCTCTTGCCATACCTGTGGGCGCTTTCGCATACAACCTTGACTGGTATAGAAAATGCAGGGAAGCCTACTCGATCCGCTACCATAACGACACTTCGGTCGTCACGCCGGACCTCCCTATCAACGGTATCGACCAGCAACTCCTGCCGCTGTCCACACAGTCGCTTCGGCTATATCGAAACGAGTTCCGGAAGAACGTCGACTTGTCCGTGCTCGCCCTGCTGGCCGTCTGGGGGCTCAACGTCGTTGACGCCGCAGTCGACGGCCACCTCCGGTCCTTCGACGTCTCCGACCAGCTCAGCCTAAGATTGGAGCCGATGCCTACCCCCACGGGCCTACACATGCAGGTAGGTATCCGTTGGAACATCGGCGCCCAAGGGACTGTAGAGGCACAGGGCAGGCGATGAGCGGGTATCCCCACGCCTTATGCCTGACTTCGGTAAATTGCATGTAAAGAAGCGTAGATGCGCATAGCACTCGTGGGTTATGGAAGGATGGGAAAGGCCATCGAACAGGCCGCCCTCACAAAAGGCCATGAGGTCGTGGCCCGAATCGATCTACACAACACGGAGGAACTGGACGCGGCCATGGCTGCGCAGGCCGACGTGGCCATCGAATTCACCGGCCCGGACAGCGCCTTCCGGAACGTATGCCGCTGCCTGGAACTCGGACTGCCCGTCGTCACCGGCTCCACCGGCTGGCTGGACAGGTATCCGGAAGCCGTCGCCCTCTGCCAAGCGCGAGGGGGCGCCCTGCTGCAGGCCAGCAACTTCAGCATAGGCGTCAACATCCTCTTCGAAGTCAACCGTCGGCTCGCGAAACTCATGTCAACGCACCCCGGATACGATGTGCACATTTCGGAGGTGCACCATACGGGCAAGAAGGATG
>RGVM01000123.1 GCA_010027295.1 Chitinophagia bacterium | reverse complement strand
CAGCGAGGTGGCGGTCAACTCGACGATGGTGGCCGTCCGCCCTCCGTAGGTCATGCTCTTCTCGTCGGCAGAGAAGGCCCAGGTGCCGGTCGAGATGATCTGGGGGTCGGTCGGGGCGCATTTCGTGGGACCCTCCTCCTGCGTCAGGCTCTTGTCCGACTTGAAACGGATGATGTCGTCCTTCTTGCATGCGTTCAGCTGCTGCAGCACGTCGACCATGATGCCGTTCGAAGTGGCCTTGAAGCTGGCATACTTCCATGCCCTGGATATGAGCTCGGTCTTGGTGGGCGGGGTGGACTTCTGGCAGGATGCAAGTCCGAGGAGCAGGGCCAATGCAATGAGACGTGTCATAGGCATAGAAGGAATTTGCATACAAAATACGGATTTGCCCGAGAGTTTGAAATCCTCCTCTCCAAGAGATTACCCTTCCAGCCCCGGATGCGGAGGAAGTACGCGACCGAGAAACATTCGCCGAAACCGGGAGTTGGGATGCCGCTTTGTGAGGACACCTCAATCCTAACTCCCAAAAAGGCCCGAAATGACTTATGCACGCAGCAGGCGAAATTCTTCACATCGACGGGAAGGGGTGGGTGCGTGGCTAATTTTGCAGCGCACCGGACAATTGGTCCGGATGGGCAAAGCAGAGAGCTGATGTCGAAGAGCGGCAACGATACCCCCCTGATGCGGCAGCACCATGCCATCAAACAACGCTACCCGGATGCAATCCTGCTCTTCCGGGTGGGTGATTTCTACGAGACCTTCGGGGAGGACGCCGTAAGGGCCTCGCAGGTGCTTGGCATCACACTGACGAAGCGCAACAACGGGGCGGCAGCCTCCTCCGAACTAGCGGGCTTCCCGCACCACGCGTTGGACAGCCACCTCCACAAACTCGTCCGTGCGGGCTATCGCGTGGCGATTTGCGACCAGCTGGAAGACCCCAAGCTTGCAAAAGGAATCGTCAAACGGGGAGTGACCGAACTGGTGACGCCGGGACTGGCCACCAGCGAGAAACTCCTCGAGACAGGGTCTAACAATTTCCTTGCCTCCGTACATTTCACTGAAGGGACCCACGGAATATCCTTCCTCGACATGTCCACAGGGGAGTTCTTCCTCGCGGAGGGCGACGACGAGTATGTCGACAAGTTGCTACAGACGCTCCAGCCCATGGAGGTCATCTTCTCCCGTTCGCGCCAGAAAGACTTCCGCGAGACCTACGGGACCCGCTTCCATACCTACGCACTCGAGCCATGGATCTTCGACGGCACTTACGCCAGGGAGAGCCTGCTGAAGCATTTCGGGACTCACTCCCTGAAAGGCTTCGGAGTCGAGGACATGCCCCTGGCCATCGTCAGCGCGGGCGCCGTGCTCCACTACCTGCGCGACACCGAACACCCCAACCTCAGCCACATCACGTCGCTACAGCGCGTGGATAGGGAGGAGCATGTCTGGATGGACCGCTTCACTGTTCGCAACCTCGAACTAACGCAGAGCCCCGTCGAGAACGGCGCCACGCTGCTCAGGACAATCGACCGGACGGTCTCGCCCATGGGCGCGCGGCTGCTCAGGCGATGGATCCTCCTACCCCTGCTCGACATCCGCCGCATCCAGGAACGGCTCGACCTGACGGAACACCTGATGGCAGAGACAGACACACGCCAGCAACTGGTCCAGCACATCCGCGCCTGCGGCGACCTCGAACGCCTCGCGGCCCGCATTCCCCTCCGCCGCATCACCCCGCGCGAGCTGCTGCAGGTGGCAAGGGCCCTCAACCACGCCGGTAATGTCAGAGAGACGGGGCTCGCCTCCCCGAACGAATACCTGCGCAGGCTCTCGGATGCCATCAACCCCTGCCGGTATATTATGGACCGGATCCTCCGCGAGATCTCCGACGAACCGCCCTCGCAGGCCTCCAACTCCGACGAACCGCCCTCGCAGGCCTCCAAGGGCGGTGTCATCGCGGAAGGCGTGAACGAGGAACTCGACAGACTGAGGCGCACCGCCGCCGGCGGCCGGGGCTTCCTCTCAGAGCTGCAGACCAGGGAGGCCGAACGCATGGGCATCCCCTCGCTCAAGGTCGGATACAACAATGTGTTCGGCTACTACCTCGAAGTGACCCACGCGCACCGCTCGAAGGTCCCGTCGGAATGGACACGCCGGCAGACGCTCACCAACGCGGAACGCTATGTGACGCCCGAACTGCGCGAATACGAGGAACTGATCACGGGCGCGGAGGAACGCATCCACCAGATAGAGACGGAATGCTGGGAAAAGCTGTTGACGGAACTCTGCGACTATATCCAGCCGCTACAGGTGAACGCTCAGATGCTCGCCATCCTAGACTGCCTCTGCTGCTTCGCGCAGAACGCCCTCGCGCAGGACTACCGCCGCCCCGTCCTCCACGAAGGCTCGCGGCTCGACATCCGCAACGGACGGCATCCCGTCATCGAACGCAACCTCCCGGCCGGCGAGGCCTACGTCCCCAACGACATCCTGCTCGACCGCGACGGGCAGCAGGTGATCATCCTCACAGGACCGAACATGAGTGGCAAAAGCGCCCTGCTGCGGCAGACGGCCCTCATCACGCTCATGGCCCACATGGGCAGCTTCGTGCCGGCCGAGGCAGCCGAAGTGCCGCTCACCGACCGGATCTTCACGCGCGTCGGCGCCTCCGACAACCTCAGCGGCGGCGAATCCACCTTCATGGTGGAGATGAACGAGACGGCCAGCATCGTCAACAACCTCTCCCCCCGCAGCCTGATCCTGCTCGACGAGATCGGCCGCGGCACGTCCACCTACGACGGTATCTCCATCGCATGGAGCATCGTGGAGCACTTGCACGCGAGCCTGCACAAGCCTCGCACCCTCTTCGCCACGCACTACCACGAGCTCAATGAACTCGAACAGCGGCTCCCCGGCGTAAGGAACTACCACGTCACACACAGGGAAGCGGGCAACCGCATCATCTTCCTACGGAAACTCGAGCCGGGAGGCAGTACCCACAGCTTCGGCATCCACGTGGCCCGCATGGCGGGCATGCCGCAGGAACTGCTGCGGAGGGCGGAAGAAATACTGCATCAACTGGAAGAGGAACGGGGAAGTCCGGGCGAGGATTCCATGGCGAGGAACATAGCCCCCCCCAAGGTGCAGCTGTCGATCTTCGACGCGCACTCAGAAACCTTCGCCGAGATACGCCGCACACTGCAAGGAATCGACATCAACAGGCTCACGCCTGTCGAAGCGCTCATGAAACTCAACGAGATCAAGAACCGCATCGGGTGATGTCGCCCGGCGACATGCGAACCCGCCTCAAGCCTCCTATCCCCTCTTCTGTCGCCGCTCCATCAGCTCCCGCATGGTGGTGAGGATGATGCCCTCCCTTTCGATGAACCGCCTCAGCTCGGGGTTCATCATGGCCAGGAAGTCGCCATGGCGTACGGCCCAGGAGCTGGAGATGTTCGGGAACTCGTCGGTCAGCTTGATGCAGTGCATGATGACGTATGTGATGCCGGGCTTCACCGAGCGGAGGACGTCCATGTAGTAGCGCGTCTTGTGCTTGCGGAGGTTGCGCTCCGTAGGCCGCAGGTCCTTGGGCATGTGCAGGTCGTAGCTCTCGTTGTGGAGGTCGTCGATCACGGGCAGACCCGCCTGCCAGAGCGTGCGCCCGACAGCCCTTGCCATGCCGGCCTGGACGGCGGTTGCGCCCAGCTGCTTGGCGATGAGCGTGTTGTGCCCTCCGGGGAACATCACGGGGATGCGCTTCTCGATGCCGAGACCCACGTATTTGGAGATGAAGGCGGGCGTCTCGAACAACGTGCCCATGTGGGAGTCGAGGTGCGTCGGCCTGAAGCCGGCCGTCAGCGCCCTGTCGAGCTGCGCTCGGATCTCACGGTCAACCTCTTCGGCACTCGCGTGCTTGACTACCTCCGCCACGCTCTTCCACATCGCACCCTCCCCGTCTACGAGGCCCGGGACAGCGGGCTTTCCGGCCAGCGGCCCCCAGCGGTAGTCCTTCCACTCGGACGTCAGGGTGAGGTGCAGACCCGCATCCGTCTCCGGATGGTCCTTCAGGAAATGCAGGAAGCCCGGCACCCAGGCACAGGGCATCATCACGCTGCAGGAGGTGGCCACACCCTTCGTCATGGCCTCCATCGCGGCCATGTTGGCGTCGATGGAATTGCCGACGTCGTCGATGTGAAGGATGACCACCTTCGCCCCCTTCGGGAATCCGAGGCGTTCGGCGTAGGTGCTGTCCTGTGCGTGCAGCGACAGTACGGTTTGGAGCGACATGACCAGCAGCCCCAAACGTGCTATATGGAGTTTGAACATACGTACCCGCGCCAGCTCATGCCAGCGACCGCACCTGCTCGACGACCCTGTCGACCTCCTCCGGCGTGTTGTGCCGACAGAAGGAAAATCGCACGGCCACACCGCCCTCGTCGCCGTAGATCGCACGGATGACGTGCGAGCCCTGATTGGCGCCACTGGTGCAGGCGCTGCCCCCGGAGACGCAGACGCCGGCCATGTCGAGGTTGTACAGGATCATCTCCGACCGCTCGGTCCTGGGCAGGGACACGTTCAGGACCGTGTAGAGGCTCTCCCCCTCGGGGTCGCCATGGAAGCGGACGCCGTCCACGCTTCGCCGCAGCCCTTCCATCAAACTCCGCTTCAGGGATGTGACATGGGCCCTGTCCTCCTCGTAGCGCTCCGTTGCCAGCTCCAGCGCCCGGGCGAAGCCGACGATGCCGTAGAGGTTCTCAGTGCCGGCGCGCATGTTACGCTCCTGACCTCCCCCCTGCAGGAAGGGGGAGAGGGCGATACCCTCGCGGACATACAAAATGCCCGAGCCCTTAGGCCCGTGGAACTTGTGGCCCGAGCCGGTGATGAAGTCGACGGGGAGGTCCTGCAGGTCGATGGGAAAATGGCCCACCGTCTGCACCGTGTCAGAATGGAAGTATGCACCATGGCGCCGGCAGATCTCGCCGACGGCCCGGATATCGGTCAGGTTGCCCACCTCGTTGTTGGCGTGCATGAGTGTGACCAGCGCCGGGCCGTCCCCATTCACGAGGATGCGGTCCAGGTCGGCCAGGTCGATGTGTCCGTCGGGCCTGAGACGCACGTGTTCCACCACGGCCTCGCCTCGCCGTTGCAGGTTCTCGACGGTGTGCAGCGTCGCATGGTGCTCGACGGGCGATGTGACGATGCGCCTGCAGCCCAGGTCGCGCACGGCCCCGCAGATGGCGGTGTTGCTGCTCTCGGTGCCGCCGCTGGTGAAGAAGATCGTGGCGGGCCTTGTGTTCAGGATGCGGGCGACCGACTTGCGGGCCGTCTCTACGGCTAGGCGGGTCTCCCGACCGTAGGAATAGATGGAGGAGGGATTGCCGAAGCGCTCGGTGAGATAGGGCATCATGGCCGCCAGCACGGCCGGGTCGAGCGACGTCGTGGCAGCGTTATCGAGATATATCCTGTCAGGCATCCTGATATGGTTTCTGGGCCTCCTCAGCCCGGGGCGTCAAGGTACGCAAAGCCTGCGTCATGCGGAATGGAGGCCCTCGCGTATGTCGGCGACGAGGCGCTGCGCCATGTGCTCGGCGGAGGTCTCGGAACGTCCTTCCGCGATGATCCGTATGATGGGCTCGGTATTGCTGGCCCGCAGGTGCACCCATCCGTCGGCGAACTCTATGCGCAACCCGTCCTCCCGGTTCAACTCCTCGCCGGCGTAGCGCTCCGCCAGGCGGTCGAAGACGGCTGACAGGTCGAGCCCTTCGGGCAGCTCGATGCGGTTCTTGCTGATGTGGTAGTCGGGATAGGTCCGGCGGAGTTGTGCGAGCGACTTCCCCGATGCCGCCAGGTGGCTGAGTGCCAGGGCGATGCCGGCCAGGGCGTCGCGGCCATAATGCAGTTCGGGTACGATGATGCCGCCGTTGCCCTCGCCGCCGATGACGGCGGAGACCTCCTTCATGCAGCGCACCACGTTGACCTCGCCGACGGCGGCGGCATGGTATCTGCCGCCATGCTTCTCCGTGACATCGCGCAGGGCGCGGGAGGAGGAGAGGTTGCTGACGGTGTCGCCCTTCCGGTGGCCCAGCACGTAGTCGGCCACCGCCACCAGCGTGTACTCCTCACCGAACATGGAGCCGTCCTCGCAGACGAGCACCAGCCTGTCCACGTCGGGGTCCACGGCGATGCCCAGGTCGGCCCGGGCGCGGACCACTTCGGAGGAGAGCTGCAGCAGGTTCCCGGGCAGTGGCTCCGGGTTGTGCGCGAAATGGCCGTCGACGTTGCCGTTGAGGACGATGATGTCCTCCTGCCGAAGGCCCAGCGCCACCAGCAGCTCGGGTACGAAGACGGCACCGGTGCTGTTCACGGCGTCGACGACGATGCGGAAGCGGCGTGCGGCGACGAGATCGCGACGCACCAGCGGGTGCGAAAGGAGCGAAAGGATGGCTTCGATATGGTGGTGCATGGACCTCTCGTCGGGCAGGCGGCGGCCCAGCCCATCGACGGGAGCGAAGACCGCTCCGCCGGCCTCCGCCAGGGCGAGGACCTCGGCCCCGTCAGACGCGCTGATGAACTCCCCCGAAGCGTTCAGCAGCTTCAGTGCGTTCCACTCCTTGGGATTATGGCTGGCGGTGATGATGATGCCGCCGGCGGCACCCCTGGCCGTCACCGCCATCTCCACCGTGGGGGTCGTGCTGAGTCCGATGTCGACTACATCCAAGCCAAGCGCCATCAGGGTCTGGACCACCAACTCCGATACGAGGGGCCCGCTGATGCGGCCGTCGCGCCCCACGACGACGGTGTTGGAGGAGGAACAACCTTTCAGCCAGTGGCCGAAGGCGGAAGTGAACCTCACGATGTCGACGGGGGTGAGGTTCTCCCCCGGCCGGCCGCCGATGGTGCCCCGGATGCCTGAAATGCTCTTGATCAATGCCACGTCACCGGTTTTTATATGCGTGCGCAAAACTATGCAATTCCGGGTTGAACCCGCCCCGGGGGACTTCATCCGCCAAGCCGCCGGCACCGCACAGGCATCTTGCGCCATTACCTTATTTTTGTCCAAATGTTCCCATTGCAAAGCCGGCCGGCCCCACCCTGGCTGGAGAGCCTGGTGGATGCCGACAAGTGGCTGCTGTTCAAGGTCAACCGCGAATGGCACCACCCGATGCTCGACAGCATCGCGCTCGTCCTTAGGGAGTCCGTGACGCACGCCCCCCTCTACCTGTTCCTGGT
>RGVM01000122.1 GCA_010027295.1 Chitinophagia bacterium | reverse complement strand
TCGTTTGGTCGCCGGCCTTCCGTACGTGACGGAGACATTGGATGGGTTGCGTTTCCGGATTGGTCCCAAGTCGTTCTTCCAGACGAATCCGGAGCAGGCGGAACGGCTGTACGGGGTTGTGCGTGCCTTCGCGGGCCTTACTGGTCGGGAGGTGGTGTATGACCTGTACTGCGGTACCGGCAGCATCGGCATCTTCCTGAGCGCCGGTGCGCGCCGTGTGGTGGGTGTGGAGGCCGTGGCGGCGGCGGTGGAGGATGCGCGCGGGAATGCCCATCTCAACGGCATCATCCATGCCGAATTTCATGCTGGTCAGGCGGAGGATGTATGTACAGAGCCTTTCTTCGGCATTCATGGCCGCCCCGACGTGATCGTGACGGATCCCCCGAGGGCCGGCATGCATGCCCGGCTGGTGGACACCATCCTGACGATCCGTGCCCCGAGGGTCGTGTACGTGAGTTGCAACCCCGCCACGCAGGCGAGGGACCTGCAGTTGCTCGATGGGGCCTACCGGGTGTCGGCGGTGCAGCCCGTAGACATGTTCCCCCACACGCACCACATCGAGAACGTGGTGCGGTTGGACTTGCGGGAGGATTGAGGCCCGGCTTCCGAGGAAGCGTTACATTTGAGTAAGAAACGAAGCCATGAGAACGGAATTCAGGCCCGGAGGCTACAACAGTCTCCCGGTAGTCATCAAGAACCTCGTCATCATCAACGGCATCGTCTGGTTATCTCAAATCACCATCGGAAGAAATCTGTTTCCGGTGGACGATACCTTCGCGCTGTTCTATGTCGATTCGGAAAAGTTCCGTCCCTGGCAGATGCTTACCTACATGTTCCTGCATTCACCGGAGAACTTCTTCCATATCCTGTTCAACATGTTCGCCCTGTGGATGTTCGGCAGCACGCTGGAGAATCTCTGGGGGCCCGGGCGCTTCCTGACCTTCTACCTGTTATGCGGACTTGGAGCGGCCCTGGTGCACATGGGCGCGCTCTGGTTTGACATATCGGAGGCCCGGAAATTGCTCAATGCCGGCGCCATCGATGGCATGACTTTTCAGGCGCTGCTGGATGTTCCGACAATGGGTGCCTCGGGTGCGGTGATGGGCATTTTCGCGGCCTTCGCCTACACCTTTCCCAACAGTCAGTTGTTCATCCTTCCGATTCCATTTCCGGTGAAGGCGAAATGGGCACTGGCGGGTCTGGTGGTCTTCGACCTTATTGGAGGCATCTCCAGCAATCGGGGTGGTGTCGCGCATTTCGCCCATCTGGGTGGGGCCGCAGTCGGCATCATTCTGTTGATGTTCTGGAACCGACGCAGCCGCGACAACTTCTACTGAGTCGGGGCTCCGTCTGAATAATCAGTATTTTCGCGCGTCGAGAGAGGGAAACGTATGGGTATCAGAGATTATCCGGTACAGAGGAGACTGCCGATCTGGGGGAGCAACAGTGCGCTGATGATGTTGGTCATCATCAACGTGCTCATGTTCATTCTGATGCATTTCATAAAGACTGTCTACGGCCTCTCGCGCTTGCCGGAGGAGTCGTTCTATCGGAACATTTTAGCGTCCTTCACGCTTCCCGCAGATGCCGGCACATTCATGGAGCGCCCTTGGACGTTGCTGACAAGTTTCTTCACCCATATGCAGCTGATGGTGCTGCTCGGGAACCTCCTTTGGCTCTGGTTGTTTGGATACATCCTGCAAGACCTTGCGGGTGACCGCATCATCGTTCCTGTCTATCTGTACGGGGGCCTGGTAGGAGCGTTGACCTATCTGGCCACTTTCAATCTGATCCCATCGATGCATGCCCTGCGGGCCCAATCGGCCATGATGGGTGCGACACCGGCCGTGCTGTCGGTTGCAGTGGCCGCAACCGTCATCTCGCCCCAGTACAGGATCTTTCCGATGATTTGCGGGGGCCTGCCCCTGTGGGTGCTCATGCTGGTGTTCGCTGTGGTCGACATAGCAGGCATCTCTGGTTCCGTGAGCCTCTTCTATGTACACCTGATGTCTGCAACCATCGGTTTCCTCTTCGCCCGTGGCCTGCAGCGGGGTGTCGACGCCTCCCTTTGGATGACCAGGCTTTACGACAGGATATCAATCATGTTCCAGCCGGGCAGGGTCAAGGGCCGACGAAAACCTCGAAAGCAGGAGGTCTTCTACAACACACGTGGACAGCAGCCCTTCACCCGGAAGTCCAACGTGACCCAACAGCGCGTCGACGAGATACTTGATAAAATCAGTCAGACAGGCTACCAGCGTCTCACCGAAGAGGAGAAAGACCTGCTGCGGCGGGCCAGCGAGGAAGATATATAAAACCGGATTCTGCACATGAATCTAACTTGTCTGCAGTTCCAGATATTCCAATCCAACGAATCACTCTTCCCGAAACTCCCATTCCAGGTCTTTCGCAGCAATGATCAGTAGCATGGTTCGCGTACCGTGAACCTTACAACTGCTGATAAGATGCCATATCACCACACAGTTGCATATATCGGTTACGATTTACCCTGAAAGACCCCTTGCATGAAAAGACTCATTGGATCCATTGTCAGGATAACCCTGCAAAAAGCATATTCCCTGACTGTCAGGGAATATGTACAGAATGCTTACATGCCATATTCATGTTTGAGTTCCTCAATCAGACACTCATCATCCGTCCGCTTTCGATAGGGTTCTCGTATGGGTTGTGCCGACAGTTCGATAAGGCATCAAAAACGTGAATTCAGGTATTGTAATCATGTATCGACAAAAAGATTTTTTCAGCTGATTTACCTATTTTGAATATGTAATCCGGTATAAAGAGACGATGGCGAGAAACCTGCAGCGGATATCGGGTGGCCTGTTGCTGCTGACCAATGCGTTATTCGCCGCCGCCTATCTGGCGGCATGCCGAATACCCGGACTGGATCCCTCCGAATGGCCCCATGCCGGATTCCTGTCGCTGGCACTCCCATACTTGCTGGCAGGCATTATATTTCATAGTCTCCTGTGGCTCCTGTTGCGTCCCATCATCATCCTGCCCAACCTGCTGCTCCTGATCCTGACCTACGGCTCGATCCGACAGGTCATCCCCGTTCGTCCCGGAGTAGGCTTCGGTGCGAAGCGGAATGGTAGCCTCCGAGTAATGACCTGGAACCTGCGGTCCTTCACACCCTTCGAAAAGGAGTTCTCGGAGGACGGTCGTAATATCCGGCAGCATAGCTTGATCTTCGAAGAAGTGGCCCGTTTCGACCCGGACATCGTCTGTTTCCAGGAGTTCACCGATGCTGGGAAGCTGGGTGGCCACGATCCAGTTCGACAGCTTCGACAAAGGTTGGGCTACCGGTATTCTTTCTTCCCCGGTGACGATTTCTTCAAGGGTGACGTGCTCAGCGGTACCGCCATCTTCTCGAAATACCGGATCCTGCGTGCCGCCCAGGTTCGGTATCCCGTGGACCGATTCTATGACAACGAGCATACACTTTGGGCGGACATTCTATGCAATGGCGACACGGTACGCGTTCATGTTATGCACCTACAGTCGTACCGCTTCCTGCCGAGGGACTACCGCACCTTGGGCAAGATGCGCAATGACTCGGAGACAGGCCAAAAGGGTGCCCGACTGCTATACCGAAAGCTGCGGCGCACGTTTATTGACCATGGGGAACAGTCGCGTTGGCTGCGCAACATCGTCGACAGCAGCCGATACCCATTTATTATTTGTACAGACCTGAACAATGTGCCCGGCTCTTACGCGTACCGGACGCTGCTGGCAGGTGGGCTGGACGCTTTCGCCGAGAAAGGGTCGGGTTTCGGTAGGACATATATCAGTCCGCAGTCGCGCTGGATGGGCATACTCCCCACCCTGCGCATCGACTACATCCTCACCGACCCGCGCTTCGAGACGGAACAAGTGACCCGCGGCAAGGCGCGGCTGTCAGACCATCGTGCGGTAGTGGCAGACCTCCGTATGCCCCAAAAGGAATAATTTCGCTCTCCCCGCCATGGCATCCCTTTCCCTTTACAATTCGCTCACCCGCCGCAAGGAGGCTTTCGAACCCATCGTCCCGGGCCATGTGGGCCTCTACGTTTGTGGACCCACTGTCAGTGGCGAGAGCCATCTCGGCCACGCCCGGCCCTTCATCACCTTCGACGTGCTGTATCGTTATCTGATGCATCTAGGCTACAAGGTCCGGTATGTGCGCAATATCACTGATGCCGGGCATTTCGAAGAAGAGGGTCGAGAGGCTGAGGACAAGGTGGCGAAAAAGGCCGTCCTCGAGAAGCTGGAGCCCATGGAGCTCGTGCAGAAGTACACCAATATGTTCCACTGGGCGATGCGGGAGTTCAACAACCTGGAACCCTCTATCGAGCCGACGGCGACGGGGCATATCGTGGAGCAGATCGGGATGATCGAGCGCATCCTCCAGGACGGATATGCCTATGTGGTGAACGGCTCCGTGTATTTCGACGTCGGTAGGTACCACGCCGACTTCGGCGGTAAGGGCATGCCCTACGGCATCCTGAGCGGACGCGACCTCGAGGAGCAGCTGGAGACGACGCGTGCACTTGAGTCGCAGGACGAGAAGCGGAGCAAGGCCGATTTCGCCTTGTGGAAGAACGCGCCTGAGGGACATATCATGCAGTGGAAGAGTCCCTGGGGGATGGGTTTCCCGGGTTGGCACATCGAGTGCTCCGCGATGAGTACGAAATATCTCGGGGAGGAGTTCGACATCCACGGCGGCGGAATGGACCTGCAGTTCCCCCACCACGAGTGCGAGATCGCCCAGAGCGCCGTCTGCAACCACCGCATCCCGGCGCGGTACTGGCTGCACAACAACATGATCACCATCAACGGCCGGAAGATGGGGAAGAGCTACAACAATGTGATCCGGCTGAGCGAGCTGTTCTCCGGGACCCATCCCATCCTCGAGCAGGCCTATTCGCCGATGACGGTGCGTTTCTTCATCCTGCAGACGCATTACCGAAGCACGCTCGACTTTGGCAACGAGGCCCTGCAGGCTGCCGAGCGCGGGCTGCGGAGGCTTTGGGATGCCTTCTCGCACCTCGAGGCGATGCCTGAGGGTACCGGGGCCGAAGGGTCTGCAGGTGATGTCGCCCTTGACGCACGCTGCACCGGTCTGCTGGGCGAGCTCGACAGCTTCATGGACGACGACCTCAATACGGCCAAGGTGCTGGCCAACCTCTTCGAGCTGGTACCGGTGGTGAATTCGCTGAAGGACGGGCATATTCCGGCAGGCGCCCTGTCCGTCTCCACCCTGGGCCTGATGCGCCGGAAGTTCCGCACCTACCTGGTGGATGTCTTCGGATTAAGAGATGAGAAGGCTGCCGACAGCGGCCGGCTAGACAGCGTGCTCACCCTGCTGGCGGAGATCCGCAAGGATGCGCGCGCGCGGAAGGATTTTGTGACGTCGGACAGGATACGCAACCAGCTCCAGACGATTGGCATCCAGCTCAAGGATGAGAAGGACGGGACGACTAGCTGGTCCTTTCTCTGAATCCTCTTATTCGGCACAGTTGAATCGGAAGCCACCCCGCCCTTCGATACAGGTCATATAACACCCTCTTCCGGTAGGCGTCATTCCCTAAGCTGAGTTTCTCAGGACGATGCCGGTCAGATGGGCCGGCATCGTCCCTCTCATACCGGGCATTATCGCATCAGCTTCAGTTCCTGTATCAGGTGGGATGCGCCGCCCAGCTTGTCGATGCACCACAGTACATAGCGGACATCCACGCAGATGGTTCGGTTGAGTTCCTTATCGAAGGCGATTTTGTGGCTGAGAGCCTCGTAGTTGCCGTCGAACGCGAGTCCGACGAGTTCACCGGTGGCGTTGATGACGGGCGAGCCCGAGTTACCGCCGGTGATGTCGTTGGTGGTGATGAAGCTGACGACGAGGTCGTTACGTCCCTTGTCGATATAGGCGCCGAAATCCTTCTTGCCCGCCTTGTCGAGCAGTTCTGCGGGCAGGTCGAACTCGTAGTCCCCGGGCTTGTACTTCTCAAGTATCCCTTTCATGGTGCAGACATAATCGTAGCGGACGGCGTCGCGGGGCTGGTAGCTCCTGACCTGTCCGTAACTGACGCGCATGGTGAAGTTGGCGTCGGGGTACATGACTTTCGCGGAGTTCATCTCGCGTATGCCTTTGAGGTAGAGTCTGCCGAGTTCGCCATCGGCGGCGAGGAAGTTCTGCCTGTCAAGGCCGTACTTCGAGGAGTAGTTCCTGACGAAGCCGCTGGCGGCGGCGTAGGCGGCATCTGACTGCAGCTTGACAGCGTCGGGTGCATCGAGGAATGCCTTCCATCGTGCGTCATCCGTGAGGATGGAGTTGCCGAAGACGAAGTCGGAGTATTTGGCGTAGGTGGCGTCCTCGTCGAGTTTCCCGAAGCGATTCCGGATATCTTCATAGAAACCCTGCGGGTGCTGTCCTTTGTCTATGTTCGTCCGGAACATGCGTAGGGCGTCGGCGAGGATCCTACGGTCGGAGGGCATGTCGGCCTTGGCGAGAAAGCCCGTCCTTGACTTATCGGCGGCGGCGAGGCCTTTTTTGACATCGGGATGGCTGACGCCCTTGCGGACCATGTCTTCCTCGAGGGCCATGAGGGAGGAGGCGAAGGCCAGCAGGGGCGAGCCCAGTATACCTTCGTTGAGGTAGATGCGGTGTTTTGCATAGGGTTCCCAGGCGGAGTATGCCTTCTCCCAGTCGGTGAAGAGGGTTTCGTATTCGGTTTTGCCCTTGGCCCATTGGTTGAAGGACTTTTCCTCGGCCTGCTTCTTTTCGTAGATGCGATACTTGAGGAGTTGCTTGGACTCACCGTCGAAGAACTTCCAGTAGTTAGCAATGCCGGCGTAGTCGGAGGCCAGTTTGAGTTTGACGGCCGGGTCCTTGCGCATCTGCTCGAACATGTGCTTGAGTCGCATGTCGCGGAGTTCGACGGTCGAGGGGTTCTCGATGCCGGTCTTGAGTTTGACACCGAAGGAGGTTTCGTATCGGTTGGTGGATCCCGGGTATCCGTAGATCATGGCGTAGTCGCCGTCTTTGAGGCCCTTGAGGGATACGGGCAGGAAGTGTTTGGGCTTGAGGGGCAGGTTGGAGGGACTGTACTCGGCCGGTTTGCCATCCTTTCCCATGTAGACGCGGAAGACGGAGAAGTCGCCGGTATGGCGGGGCCATTCCCAATTGTCGGTATCGCCGCCGTATTTTCCGATGCTTTCCGGGGGGGTGCCGACGAGGCGTACGTCGCGGTAGCGCTGGTATACA
>RGVM01000121.1 GCA_010027295.1 Chitinophagia bacterium | reverse complement strand
GATGGTGGGGCAACGAGCCCTCCAGCCGCTTCCGCATGGAGAAAGTACACCGTCCCTACCCCTCCGCCGAGGCCTGGCAGGTCAGCACCCCGTCGCCCATCCTGTACGCCTGCCTGCAGGCATCCCTCGACATCTTCGAGGAGGCCGGATGGGACAGGCTCCGTGACAAGGCCGCGACCCTATCGGGCTGGCTGCGCTTCCTGCTCGACGACCTGACCCGCAGGCTGCCGGGTCGCGGCATCGAATGCATCACACCGCCCGACGCCCATGGCTGCCAGGCCTCTCTGCTCACAGGTCCGAACGGCAGGGCGCTCTTCGAACATCTGTCGGCCGACGGCTTCTTCACCGACTGGAGAGAGCCCGACGTGATCCGACTGGCCCCCGTCCCGCTCTACAACACCTATTCGGAAGTATGGAGGTTCCACCAGTCGACACTCGGTTTCTTTTCTAAATAAATCCCTCTGCCCTACCTTCGCATAATGTGAATTCCTTGCCCACAGGACAATAATTAACATGCGCATCGCCCTCTTCAGCGACATCCACGCCAACCTGCCCGCCCTGCAGGCCTGTCTAACGGATATGGACAACCGAAACATCGACGCCGCCTACTGCCTGGGCGACCTCGTCGGGTACAACGTCTGGCCCAACGAAGTGGTGGATGAGATCCGCCGGCGCCGGATCCCCACGATCGCCGGCAACTACGACGAGGGCGTGGGCCGCAAGAGCGACGACTGCGGCTGCGTGTACAAGACAGACGACGAGAAGCTCATGGGGAAGATCTCCATCTCCTTCACCAACCACCTCGTCCAGCCCGCCCAGCGGCATTTCCTGAGGACGCTCCCCTTCTCCCTCTCCCTCGAGTTCCGCCTGGCCGACGGAAGCCTCAACCTCGTGATGGTACACGGCAGCCCCCGCCACATCTCCGAATACCTCTTCGAAGACCGCGACGAGAAAAGCCTCCTGCGCATCTGCAAGGACGCCCGCGCCGACATCCTCTGCTTCGGCCACACCCACAAGCCCTTCCACCGCATACTCCCCAGGGAGGAGCCGGCGCATGGATACCATCGGCATGCGATCAACATCGGCTCCGTCGGCAAGCCGAAGGACGGCGACCCCCGCGGCTGCTACGCCATCCTCACCATCGACCCGGGCAGTTCCGTCCGCGACCCCGACTCCGTCAAGGTGGAATTCATCCGTTTCGAATACGATATCGAGAAGGCGGCACGGGCGATCGGTGAGAGTCCCCTCCCCAACGCCTATGCCGAGGCCCTCCGGACAGGCATTTGAAAACAGCACACAAGTCGAAGAAACCATACAGGCATGACACGCGCAGCACTCACCCAACATATCTTCTCGAAGGGCTCCTACCTATGCGTGGGCCTCGACACCGACCCGCAACGGCTGCCCGACGGCCTGCCGAAGGATGCCCACGGCGTCCTCGCCTTCAACAAGGCCGTCATCGACGCGACTATCGACCACTGCGTGGCCTACAAGGTCAACACGGCCTTCTACGAAGCCCTGGGACGCCGCGGATGGGAGGTGATGGAACAGACCGTCGCCCTCATCCCTGACACCCACTTCCGCATCGCCGACGCCAAGCGAGGCGACATCGGCAACACCTCCACCCAGTACGCCAGGGCCTTCCTGCAGGCACTGCCCTTCGATGCCGTCACCATCGCACCCTACATGGGCGAGGACAGCGTCAGGCCCTTCCTGCAATTCGAGGGAAAATGGGGGATCGTCCTGGGCCTCACCTCCAACCCCGGCGCGGCCGACTTCGAACTGCAGCGCCTCGACAGGGAGGGAAAGCCGATGCTCTACGAGGAAGTGATGCGCACCGTCGCGGGATGGGGCACGACCGACAACCTCATGTTCGTCGTCGGGGCCACGCAGACGACACAGTTCGAAACCATCCGACGCATCATACCGGACCATTTCCTGCTGGTGCCCGGCGTGGGTGCACAGGGCGGAAGTCTGAAGGATATCTCGCAGAAGGCCCTGACCCCCGAGGGCGGACTTCTGATCAATGTCAGCCGCGACATCATCTACGCCTCCTCCGGCACCGACTTCGCCGAAGCCGCCGGCCTTGCAGCCCATGCCTACCGCACCGAGATGACAGGACTGTTGCTGCCCCGACTCCGGACCATCGGACGAGAGCCTATCTGATGGCCGCCACTCGCTGTGACAGGGCCTCGGCCCAGATGGCATACTCGAGGCCCGACGGATGCAGGCCATCTTTGGCAAACCTCATGGCATCTCCCTTCGCCGCACGGGTCGAAGCCGTCACATCCAGCCAGCCCACGCCCTCCCGCTGCGACACGGCGCGGTTGACGGCATTGAAGGCGTCGATCTCGGAAGCGATCTTCTTCACATCCCGCTCCGCAGCAAAAGGCGTCACACCCCAGTCGGGGATGCTCAGCACGATCACATGCCCCGTCTCATAGCCGGCGCGTTCGACGGCGGCCTGCAGCAGCGACGAGAACTGCCGCTCATACTCCTCGACGCCCCGGCCGCGGTATTGGTTGTTCACACCGATCAAAAGCGTCACGAGGTCGTACCGCGGCATCAGCTGTGCCGCCTGAATACCGGCCGCCAGTTCATCGGTCGTCCATCCCGTCCGCGCCACGATCTCCGGCGCACTCCAGTCATCGCCCTTCCTGCGTAGCATACGCAAGGTCTGGTAAGGATAGCTGTCGTACAAAGGCACACCCTCTCCGATCGTGTAGGAGTCGCCCAGTGCCAGCCATGTCCGCGTCCATCTCATGTTCGGGGATTTTCGAACCGACAAGTTACCCATTATCCCGCTCCATGTATCCGGGGCGTGACGTTCGGAGCTGTTTCTTAATTTCACCCCTCACACCCACACCATGAGGCTCCACACCATCCTGTCAGCGGCCCTACTCCTCTCATCCGTCGCCTTCAGTCAAACCCCGCAGGCCCCCAAGGCCAACTACGCCCTCGCCGCCAAGTTCTCTCCGAAGCGTCTCGAGAAGATGCTCTTCTCCACCTCCGTGGACCCCCACTGGATCGGGGAGACCGGCCGGTTCTGGTACATGTACGAGACCTCCGCCGGCAGGAAATGGTGGCTGGTGGACGCCGCAAAAGGCTCACGACAGCCACTCTTCGACAACGACAGCCTCGCCGCCGCCCTCACCCGCATCGTCAAAGACCCCTTCGACGCCCAGCACCTCGGCATCGAGAACCTCCGCTTCCGCGACGAAAAGCTTCAATTCGAAGTGAAGAGCAGCCTTGACGTGGAGAAAAAGGACACCACCCGAAAAGGTGCTCCCGCAACGAAAGAGAAAAAGACCTTCTACTTCACGTACGACCTGACACGGCGAGAGCTCATGGAACGAAAAGACACCGCCCAGGCCAAGCCCAGGCCGGGCTGGGCCTCCGTCTCGCCCGACCGCAAGTGGATCGTCTTCGCCCGCGAACACAACCTCTGGCTGATGGACTCCGCCAACTACCGCAAGGCCCGTGAGAAGGAGGATGACAGCACCATCGTCGAGACCCAACTCACCCGCGATGGTGTCGAGCACTACTCCTACGGCGACGGCTATAGCCAGACAAACGTGGAGAAGGAAAGAGATCGGAAAAAGAGGAAACCCGCGATGGCCTACTGGTCCCCCGACAGCCGTCGCATCGCCATGGTGCGCTCCGACATGCGGAAGGTCAAGGACCTCTGGCTCGTGCACAACATCGCCGACCCCCGTCCCACCCTCGAGACCTACAAGTACCACATGCCCGGCGAGAAGGAAGCCCCCATACGCGAACTGCTGCTGATCGACATCGCGGACAAGTCGATCCGCAGGGTGCCCATGGAGAGGTTCAAGGACCAGGAAGTCTCCCTTTGGTCGGCCCCTCCCAGGGAAAGCCAGCGCGACGAAGAGCATCGTCCGGTCCTCTGGCACGGCACGGCTGAACGCTTCTACTGCTATGTCACCAGCCGCGACCTGCACCGCATAGACGTGTGCGCCGTGGACGTCGCCTCCGCCAGGCCCCGGACGCTCGTCGAGGAACGCATGAACACCTACGTCGAAGTCCGCCGGCCGGGACTGATCAACCAGGGCAGCGAGATCGTCCACTGGAGCGAACGCGACGGCTGGGGCCATTTCTACCTCTACGACTCCTCCGGCCGCGAGAAAGGACGCATCACCTCCGGACCCTGGCACGCGGAGGACATCGAAGGAATCGACGAGAAGACGCGCACGCTCTTCTTCACCGGCAACGGTCGCGAGAACGGAGAGGACCCCTACTACCTGCACCTCTACCGTGTAGGCCTCGACGGCAGCGGACTGCGCCTCCTCAACGCGGGCGACGCCGACCATGCCGTCTCCCTCGACGACGCGAACCGATTCTTCGTCAACACCTCCTCACGGGTGGACAAAACCCCGGCCTCCAGCTTGCACGACCACACCGGCCGGCTCGTCATGGAACTCGAGCGCACCGACATGGCCAGGCTCCAGGAAGCCGGATACCGGTTCCCGCAGACCTTCAAAGCCAAGGCCGACGACGGCGTCACCGACCTCTACGGCGTCGTGTACAAACCCTTCGACTTCGACTCTACACGCAAGTACCCCGTCATCGCCTACGTATATCCCGGGCCACAGACGGAAGCCGTCAACAAGTCCTTCGCCCGCGGCATGGACCGCATCGACCGCCTCGCCCAACTCGGCTTCGTGGTCGTCACCATGGGCAACCGCGGCGGACACCCCTCGCGCTCCAAATGGTACCACAACTACGGCTACGGCGACCTGCGCGACTACGGCCTGGCCGACAAGAAGGCCGTGCTGGAGCAACTCTCCGACAGGCATGCCTGGATCGACATCAACCGCGTCGGCATCCACGGCCACAGCGGGGGAGGGTTCATGTCCACCGCCGCCCTGCTGGCCTATCCCGACTTCTTCAAAGTGGCCGTATCCTCCTCCGGCAACCACGAGAACAACATCTACAACCGCTGGTGGAGCGAGAAACACCATGGCGTCAGGGAACAGGTCGGCGACAAGGGCGACACCTCCTTCCTCTACAGCATCGAACGCAACTCCGAACTGGCCGCCAACCTCAAGGGACGGCTGCTGCTCGTGACGGGCGACGTCGACAACAACGTCCACCCCGCCAACACCATCCGCGTCGCCAACGCCCTCATCAAGGCCAACAAGCGGTTCGACTTCATACTCCTGCCCGGTCAGCGGCATGCCTACGGCGACATGACGGAGTACTTCTTCTGGCTCATGGCCGACTACTACGCGAAATGGCTGCTGGGAGATTTCTCCCAGCCCGTCGACATGCTCGAGATCAACCGAGATATCGAACGCACCGGCGGCAGGACGAGGAACTGACACGCCCGCCAGATGACGGAACCGGGTAACGGTCATGCATAACCGCTAACCGGCTCTTCAGTACCTCCAGGAGGAGAGGTCAACGCCCTGCGGCGCCCTCGACTTCACCTCCTCCGCCCATTTCGGGATGAACATGCGATGGTAGCGGAGCCGGCTGATGTAGTTGGGGTTCTGGTGGTCGCCGTTCCAGCAGTGCTCCGCCCGGTCGCCGTAGTCGACCTCGCAGCCGCAGGCGGGGTTCTTCAGCTGCTTCAGCATGTCCTCCGCGGCATACACTGCATTGTTGAGGTAGAAGTTGTCCATGTCGCCCACATAGAGGTGGATCTTGCCCTTGAGCTTCTCACCGATGCGCGGCCAGTCGCGCCGGATGATATGGGTCAGGTCGTAGTTCTCGCGCCAATGGGACAGCACTTCCTTGTTGATCTTCCCCGTGAGCTTGTCGAACACGCGCACCGGGTAGCCGTCCTTCCCGACGGGTGAGTAGACGGCCTCCCAGATATCCCACTGGTCGCCGCTGCGGCTCTTCGTCCCCAGGGCGAGTTCGCGGTGGTTCATGTCGCGCACCATGGCGTTGACATGTCCGAGGTAGTCGCGGTGCCCCGGACGCGGCGTGTTGCGGAAGGGCCCCTGCTGGTCGTAGGCGTTGTCGTCGTTGTAGAGGTCGACGGTCATGTAGTGATGGAAGTCGACCGGGTCGGGGCAGGCGGCGTAGGCTCCGTTGTACTGGTCGGGATAGAAGACCTGCACGGCGAGCGACTCCCATCCGCCCGTGCTGCCGCCGTAGGTGAAGCGCGCCCATCCCTGTCCGATGCCGCGGAAGCGGCGCTCGATCTCGGGGATGAGCTCGTAGGTGATGGCGTCTCCGTAGGGACCGAGGTTCTGGGAGTTGACGGCATAGGAGTCGTCGTAATAGGGGTTGGCATGCTGGATCTCGATGGCGATGACGCGGGGGAAGCCCGGTCCCGTCCACATCTTGTAGAAATCATAGGCCTCCTGCTGCACGATGCGGTTGTAGCCGGTGATCTTGAAGCGCGTGCTGGTGTCGGGCTTCAGGTTCGGGTCGGGGGGCGTGGTGCGCCACCCGCCGAAGTCGGAGGGGAAATGGCCGTGGAAGATCGCCAGCGGGTATTTGACGTCGGGATGGCTGTCCCATCCCTCCGGCAGCAGGATATGCGCGCCGAGGTACATCGGCCTTCCCCAGAATTCGGTGAGGAGCTTGGACTGCACTTTGATGTGCTTGACATATTTGCTGTCCTCTGGCTCCGGAATCGGAGGGATGGTCTCGGTGAGCGACAGCCGGCGCCCGGCATCGGCGGCGCCTTTGAAATCGATGGCGACGGGCTTGGAATGGAGGTTGCCCGGGGCGATGTTCCAGTGCTGCCCCTCGCCTCTGTCCATGGGAAGCTTCACGACGTGGCCGTCCTTGCGGCGAAAGGTCTCGTACTTGTGCAACAGCACCTGCACATGGTACTTGCCCGACGCGATATCCTTCAGGCTGCGGACGGGGTAGCCGAACATGGCCGAGGTGAAGGTGCGGGAAGTGCCGGGCTTCCAGTCCTCAACGTCCATCCCGAAGACCTGCTGCGTGCCGAAGTCGTCACCGATCTGGAAGCGGGGCTCGGCGGAGCCGTCGCGTGATAGGAGGAGGAGCAGCCGTCCGTCCACCGCCTCCCTCCCCACCGTGGCGGGCAGTTCGACGGTGAAGGTCTGCGCATCGGCCTGCAGTCGGCAGGCCATCAGGAGGACGAGGAGTGCATACGCTTTCATTGCCTTGGGTTGTATGCGATATTACCCCATTTTCGGCGTTTGGCAAGGGCGTGATATCCGTCGGCATCGGATGCGAAAAGCGCCTTGTTTCATCATGCAGCGGCAATCGGAATGATCTCAGGCATGTCAGGCCCTGAGGCAGCATTCGTCCCCAAAATGCACAGGGCCGCCTGCCCCATCATGGCAAGCGGCCCTGCGATTCGAATATCCC
>RGVM01000013.1 GCA_010027295.1 Chitinophagia bacterium | reverse complement strand
AGAAGACTACGAAAGGAAGATTGGACTCGGGAAAGTCGCTGCCGACGATTTCGCTCGCCACGCCAGAAACGAATTTGATCGATTTGTGACGCTGCGCTAGAAAATCGAAGACCCGCGTCATTTCGCCACAAAGCACCGACCGATGACCGAACATGTGGCAAAACACAGGAACCTTCGCACTCGCTTGAGTCACTTGATTGACGTAGTTTTGCTTATTGACACCGGAAAAAACGTGGCCGAACGAGATTTCGGCTTTTTCTTGCTTCAGGGCCTCAAGACGCTTATTCCGAATGCGTTCGAGCTCACGAAGGTCGTCATCATCGCCGTGTGGTTCATGCCGATATACCTGAAGAACGGCATCCTCACGATGCCGCAGTTCCTCACCCGGCGCTATAACGGGACAGTCGCGCTCATCATGGCTGTCTTCTGGCTCTTCCTCTACGTGTTCGTCAACCTGACCTCCATCCTGTACCTCGGTGCAGTCGCCATCAATGGACTGATGGGCGGGCAATACCTCCATACCATCATGCTCGCCCTGGCTGTCTTCGCCCTCATCATCACGCTGGGGGGCATGAAGGTCATCGGATACACCGACGTCATACAGGTGGCCGTACTCATCGTGGGAGGCCTGGCGACAACCTTCATGGCCCTGTCGATGGTCAGTGAGAAATACGGTCTCGGCACCGGCGTTGTCGACGGCTTCCGCACCCTGCTGCAGCAGGCGCCCGACCACTTCCACCTCATCCTCGACAAGCCGGGTCCCGACGCCCCACAACTCGAGGTGGACAAGTACCTCATCCTGCCCGGCATCACCATGTACTTCGCCGGTCAGTGGATCCTGAACATCAACTACTGGGGCTGCAACCAGTACATCACCCAGCGGGCCCTCGGCGCCGACCTGCAGACGGCCCGGACAGGCATCCTCTTCGCCGCCATGATCAAGCTGGTCATGCCCCTCATCGTGATGGTGCCCGGCATCACGGCCTACGTGCTGTACAAGAACGGACACCTGCCTCAACTCGAGGGAGGAAAGGACGGCGCCTACTCCGCCATCCTGAGCTTCCTGCCCAGCGGGCTCAAGGGCCTGTCGATCGCAGCCCTCACGGCCGCCATCGTGGCCTCCCTCGCCGGCAAGGTCAACAGCATCTCCACCATCTTCACGCTCGACATCTTCAAGAAGTACGTGAGCCCCGAGGCCGATGAAGGCAGACTCGTACGCATCGGACGGATCGTCATCCTCGTGTCGATGGCCGTGGCCGTGGTGTTCACCTGGAACGACACGCTCGGCATCGGAGGGGCGGGCGGCTTCACCTTCATCCAGAAGTACACCGGCTTCATCAGCCCGGGCGTCTTCGCCGCCTTCATCCTGGGCATGTTCTGGAAGCGCACCACCGGGGCCGCCGCCGTGACGGGCGTCATCGCCGGCTTCCTCATCGTCGTCTTCTTCAACAGCTTCGCCATCTCACTGCTCGGCAATGAGACGATTCTCTACACGGCCTTCCGAAACGCGGGCGGCGCCTACGAGATCCCCTTCCTCATTAACATGGGCTGGTCCTTCTTCTTCACGGTCGTCCTGATGGTGGGCATCAGTCTCGCAGGTCCGAAGGTCAACCCCAAGGCCTTTGTCTTCGAGAAGGGCATGTTCGCCGTCAGCAACCGCGTGCTCGTGATGGCGGTCTCCGTGATGATGGTGCTGGCCGCCCTCTACATCCGTTTCTGGTAGAGAGGCATGGGGGAAGCCCTCACATGGTCCATGCGATGCCGGCCCATACATAGCGACCCACCAGGTCGTAAGCAACCTGGCTCCTCTCGTTGGACCCGACGGACCCCAGTGTGATGCTTTCGGCTCCTGTCAGGTTATGGCAGGTCAGGGTGAAACGGAACGACTTACCGACCTGCAGGCTCGCGAAGAGGTCGAGGGTTCCGAGGGATGTCCCCGCCCCCAGACTCCGTCTGGCATACTGTACCGCCAGGAAGGGCCTTCCCTCCCAATCAGCCTTGGCCTTCACATACCCGTGATGCTGCCATAGCTCTTGTCGGACACCATTGCCGATGGACGGCCGCGTGGCATTCACCATCCGCTCCGACGTCCATCCGCATTCCATCCGGAACCACCCTTCAGAGGATGCGATCCATTTCTGTCCGAGCGTCAACTGGGCGGAACGGTTCCGTCCGGGTATTCCGTTGAAACGAAGCTCGGAGTCGGAACCGAACCAGGTCAGGTCGCTCACCGTCCGGCCCCTCAACGCATCGACATATGCCTCCGCATGCAGGCTGGCGCGGATGGCGACCCGACTCTTGGAAGGCACTTCCATGATTCTGGCAAATTCCTTTACCCTCACGACCTGCGGAATATACACGCCGGCGTCATGCCCGCCTGCGAGGGACAATACCATCGACCGGGCTTTCGCAAGCTCTTGGCGGACGTACGTCATTTGAAGGCTCCTGCGGTCCGCCCATGACAGGACTTCCACAGGTGCCCGGGCTATCCCCTCGCCGTCGAGCCGTTCGGGCAAGAAGGACTCCCGAGAGGGCAGCTCCCTCCATGTACCAATCGTCAGGAGGATCTTCTCGCGTGGCGAGAAATCTCTGCGCATGGACAGCATGGCCCGATACAATACTGTGGCAGAATCCAAGGTGTATCCATGCCGCACATTCGAGGCAAACCCCCAGCCGGCCATCCATGAGCCTCCCATCGACCATCGCCTGCGTGCCCGCATCTCGAAGGCATAGCCTAGCCCGAGTATCCGTTGGCCTGCACGGGTACGTCCGTCTCTGAATACACCCGACAAGGGCTGGCCGATAGGGCCGTATTGGAGCCGGTCCTCGTATGATTGGAATGAATGCCGCATGTCAGCCCCCAAGCGCCAATCGATGCGGCCTCCCCTGCCATGCAGCGTCAGTCCGCCATCCCCCTCCTGGACGACGGCATCGAGCGCCTGCAGGTAGCCTTGGTGGCCGGGCGGCATGCCCAGAGCGGCACTCCACCTCCCGCTCGTGATGTCGAAATCCTGCGAGAACCAGGAATGCTCATGCCCATACCGGAACCGGAGGACCTTCGAGCCCGGTAGCTTGAAGGTTTCGGATACATGGACCTTCAGCGACGACGACCCATCTGCCAGCCTTTCGACCATGCTATCGCGAAAGGCACCTTCCACCCGGTCACGGAAGGTCGTGACACCGGAAAGCCTGTTGAATGCTATGGAGCTGTTACCGACATGGCGCCCCCCTCTGTCATGGGTGAGGACGATTTTAGCCGATCGTTCGCTGATGGCCTCCCGGAAGCCCCTCTCCTCCTGCAGCGACCACCCACCCGCATCTGGGGTGAGAAATGCATGGGTCTCGCGGGAAGCCGACTGCCGTTGACTGCTGCCGGCCGCGGCGACAAGTCTGAGACGGGCATGCGCACCCAGTCGCGTCGCCAATACCTGCACGGCGGATGCATCGCGATTATCCCTGACATAGGAGGCTTCCAGAGAGGGGGTGGATATCCGACCCGTCCGGATGGGAAGGGAGGGGAAATCCACTCCTTCCAACCCTTGACCGGCCTCATCATCCGGCGAGGACTGCAGACCGACCCCCTGCTTGCCGGCCGTACGGTTGAAGTCGAGGAATGCCAGCGCCTTGCCACGCTCCGTCAGCCAGGCGAACTGCCCATCGGAGCGGCTCCTGCCCGAAGTGCCGACGCCGGGTGCGAGGTCCCATGTCGGCCTGTTGCGAAACCTGGTGTCCGTGCGCAGGTTGATGCCGACCCTGTCGGAGCGCTCCACCTGACCCAGGAGCCGGTCGGGATGATAGTCCTGCAGTACCTCGACCTTGTCCACGATGCCCGCCTGCAGATTCCTGGACAGCAGGCGGTAGTTTCGTTCGGTGAGGTCGTCGCCATCGATGAGGATCCTGTCCACCTCACGTCCGTTGAAATGAATCCGACCGTCCGACGACACCTGGAAACCGGGCATCCGGCGCAGCAGGTCCTCGACCTTGCGCGTCTCGGCATCGGCAAAGGCGACGGCCCTATAGACAAGCGTGTCGCCCTTTTCGTAGATGGAGGGAGGCGCGGCCTTCACGACGACCTCCTGCAGCGTCCGTGGTAACTCTGCCATCCTTAGGCTTGCGTCATAGGAGGCGAAAGGGCCTCCCTCCAGTGGAAGCAGGCATTCGGCAGCCCGCATCTGCACATGCTCCACCACGATGCGGGTGATGCGCGGCGCGTTACCCGGGATGCGCATCACATAATGTCCCTCCCTGTCGGTCAACGCATAAGCCAGGGCCCTGACGCCGGAGGAATCCTTCATCACCACGGTCGCGAAGGGCAGGGGTTGCCCGTCCGGGCCCATCACGCCGCCCTTGATCTCACCTCGGGACAAAGGCTGGGATTGGACGGACAGACCGGCAGCCCACAGACAGGTGTAGAGTAGGAGTGGTATCGCATGGGCAGTCCGACCTTTCGGATTCCGGATCATTCCGCCATCCTTTCCCAGGTGTGAAAGGCCAGCTTGGTCCGGGTCTGGCAGCTCAGGCAGCCCCCCTCCGATTGTGCCGCCATCGAACGCCTCAGCCTACGGAAGGTACCCTGCCAATAGTCCCGATAGGCCGCATAGTCGCCGATGCCGCCGGATGGTGTCGGAGGCATGGGATCACCTGGTGTGTCTTCCCCTTTTATGGACAAAAATCGGAAGGTCAGGTTACGATCCTCGTCGAAGGCCTCCAGCACCAGACCCGGCAGTCCGCCCAACTTCCAGGGTCCATGCGGAATAGGAATCGATGGGGCATACCAGGCTATGTATGTCCTTCCCCGGAACCGGGTCTCCGCCCGATGGCATTCGATGCCATCGAGGATGCGTTGCCCGGGGAGGAGATGCCATGCCATCGGATGCAGCGTATCGCCATAGGGGACCGGACGGCCGGAAAGGGTGAGGTCCATGAACACGAGCCGGTCATGTTCCAGGTCCTTCCAGACCTGCATCACGGTATCCGCGCCGATGAACACCTCGTTTTCGTCGGCCGGCCCTTTCGCCGCCGTATCCGTGGAAGGCACCATGGTGAAATGGGATGACTGTCCCGAGAGGGTCAGATAGCCGCGGTAGGGCCTGTCGAGCCGGCCCCTGTCGAAGCGCAGGTTGTACAGGACGGCATATTCGACGCGCATAGGCCCGTCAAGCCGGATGTCCAGGCCCTCCTGCCCGAGGACCATGCACGGCAGTATCAGGAAAATCAACATCCAGTGTCTCATCTTGTATTTATTTTGATGGGAGGAAGGGGGTGACACCTTCCCTATCGGTCTAACTCTTGAATTGGTCCCGAAAGACCTTTACTGCCAGCCTCGCACATTCCAGTGCCTTTTGAATGGCCAGCTTGCATGACTCCTCCGTGGCTGTGCAGGAAAAATCGAAGCTGATGACCGGGGTGCTGACCGAACCCTTCGCGGTGAACGAGCAAGGTCCTTGCCCGTCCTCCCCCGTGGGCCGGACGGCTCCGATACCCTTTTCGACTTTCGCACCGGTTTCATTACTGTACGCGTGTCCCTTCTCACCGGCGGTCGCGGCGAATCCCATCGCCATCATCACCGCCATCACGATCCATCTCCTCATACGCTTTGGTTTTAATGGTTTTTGAAAATTGGTTGTTTCGGTCGGGTGTCACCCCCGGGACCGCTTACGGGCGATCACGGTCCTAAGGTAGCTTCGTGCGACAGGGCCTTCCAAGTGTAAAAGGCCGTGTTCAAAGGGAAAAAGGACGGCGACGGTAGTTGGATTCAACCGTGCGGAGTGATGCCGACACAAGGTCCCAACTTGGGGCTGTTGAAGCCATTGTGTCAATTGTCTTTGAAACGCTAATTCTTCGACGCTTCGAAACATCCTTCAGCATAAACTTGTTATTGGGATTGGAACTACCCCGCAGTTCCCTCAGCCGCATACACCATGGCCCAGAAGAAGCTCATCCGTTTCGCAGAGGTGGCGACGTTCCCCAACGTCCTGCAGTACCCTTCGGGCATGCCCGGGAACTGGCAGCTTCATTTCGGGAACGACCATCCCATCACGCTGGAGCTGGCCTGCGGCAAAGGGGAGTACGCCGTCGGACTGGCAAGGATGCACCCCGGTCGCAACTGCATCGGGACCGATGTCAAGGGAAATCGCATCTGGGTGGGCGCCCGGCAGGCCCTTCGCGAGGGATTGACCAACGTGGCCTTCCTCCGTACCCAGATCGACAGGATCAACGACTACTTCGCCGACTGCGAGGTGTCGGAAATATGGATCACCTTCCCCGACCCGCAACTCCGGGCCTCGCGCGACCGGAAACGCCTCACCCATCCGGCCTTCCTCCGACGGTATGCCCGACTCCTGGCGCCCGGCGGCCTGATTCACCTGAAGACCGACTCGCCGGACCTGTACGACTTCACCCGCAAGGTCATAGAGATCTACGGCCTGGAGACGATCGAAGACGTCTTCGACCTCTCCGTCCATCCCGACCCGGCTCCTGAGCTGCGCATCCGGACACACTACGAGGGCCTCGATATCTCCGGCAGCAACCGGATTCATTACCTCTGTTTCCGACTGAGGGGTGCCATTTCGCAAGAACTGGACGAAGGCCTTCACCGCTGGGTACTGGCGGAACCCATCAAGGCCAAGAGCCATTACGATACCCTGTCCTGAAGAACCACAACCATATTTACCCATGAAGAGGAAGCTAATTGAGGGGGAGCATTTCTACTACAACGAGATGGGCTACATGGTGCTCACCGCAAAGTACCATCTCGAGAACGGGGTCTGCTGCGGCAACGGTTGCCTCAACTGCCCGTATGACCATGTCAACGTGCCTGCCGACCGACTGGCCGATGTGAAAGCGGCCGTAAGGGCCAATGAAAAAAGGAATGCCTCGGAAAGGAAGAACGGATAGGAGCAGATCCGCTGAGACACGTGTGCCGGATGGCATCCCACGGCAGCAGGGCTTCTTCGAGGACGTCTTCGACATCGTTCGGCAGGTCCCGGCCGGGAGGGTGACCACCTATGGGGCCATCGCTGCCTGCCTCGGAAGCCGGCTCTCCGCCCGCATGGTCGGTTGGGCGATGAACGCGAGCCATCATGCCATCCCTGAAGTACCGGCGCAACGGGTCGTCAACAGAAACGGCATGCTCAGCGGAAAACATCATTTCCCGCCCGACAGGCCCATGGAAACACTTCTCCGGATGGAGGGCGTGGATGTGGCCGATGACAGAGTCGTCGATTTCAAATCGCGCTTCTGGGACCCGGGACAGGAGCTTGCACTCTGAATGCGTCCGCCGGACTTTCAGGAATAATAGGGGCTGATCATCCAATACACCACCACGCCCGTCACGGAGACATAGAACCATACGGGCCAGGTCAGCTTGGCCATCCTGCGGTGCGCATGCCATTCGGCCACCAGCGCACGATACGAGGTGTACAGGATGAAGGGCAGGATCACGGCCGCCAGCAGGATGTGGCTGATGAGGATGAAGAAGTAGACATAGCGGATGGCGCCCTCGCCACCGTACTTCGTGTCGCCCGAGAGCAGGTGGTGGGCGATGTAGGACAGCAGGAACACCACCGAGAGCAGGATCGCCGTCCCCATGATGCGCTTGTGTAGCAGGTAGCGGCCGTTTTTCACAGCCACCAGTCCGGCCACCAGCAGCACGGAGACGAGGCTGTTGATGACGGCGTTGATGCGGGCGAAGATGTGCACGTCGAAAGACGGGTCCACCGGGACCTGGACCTGCTTCAGTAGGACCACGGCGGCGAATACGACGGCCGAGACGGCCAGGATGGCGATGTTGGCGAGCCTGTCGTTCTTTGGAATGGAAGGTGGCAGCATGGAATGGCCCTTGCGGGTGTTGTTTATTTCCGGAAGAGGTTGCGTTTCTTCTTCTTATCTCGCTCCATGTTGAGCAGCACCACATCGCGTATGACCTCATCGAGCCTGACGCTGTCCAGTCCGCTATACCATCCCCTCACCACCCTGTCGCGGTCGAGTAGGAAGAACTTGTCGGTGTGGATGAAGCCCGTATCGACGCCATCCGCCTGAGCGATGTTGGCCTTGAACTCATGAAGGGCTATGTCGTAGATCTCCTTCTTGTCACCGGTGAGCATCCACCAGGTGTCGTGGTCCACACGGAAGCGGTCGCCGTAGGCCTTCAGCCGGGGGGCGGAGTCACGAGCCGGGTCGACGGTGAAGGATACGAAGCGCACCAACGAATCGGTCTTCTTGAAAGCGTCCTGCAGACGTTTCATGTTGCGCGTGAGGGTGGGGCAGACGCTGGGGCAGGAGGTGAAGATGAAATCGGCGATGATGATGCGGCCCTGCCACTCGTCTAGAGACACTTCGCGGCCGAACTGGTTGGTGAGGGTGAACGGTCGAACTCTGTGCCAGGCAGTGTCCGGACGCGTCTTACCCTCCTGGGTGACCATCGTGACGCTGTCGTAGAAGTATCGTCGGGGCATGCGTACAGCCCCTCTGCTGAGGTTCTCCACGATGAGGTAGCTCATCACGGGGAGTACGAGCACAACGGCTATCGCTATCGCCTTTCGGTAGGACATCTGTGAACGTATCAAACAAAAATGCACCGTTGCGGTTCGACGCGACGGTGCATTCCACTGGGTTGGCTGAACATGTCAATGTCCTTGTCCGTGTCCCTGGGTGGAGGGCGCCGGATGGCTGGTCTGTTCCGTGGCCGCCTTGGAGTGGCCGTCCGTGTTGCGGAGCATCTTCCAGGAGTCGCCATCCCACAGGAAGGCGGCGATGAACCAGACGAACAGCAGCAGCGGCACCACGATCGTCATGATCAGGTTGCGAATCTCGTCGCCCAGGTGCATGAAGACGCCCACGATGTAGAAGGCCTTCAGCAGGGAGAGTATGACGATGACACCCTTCATGAAGAGTATGAGGGCCGCGCTCGGGTCGGGGTTCTTGTGCAGGAAGTAGATGCCGAAGCCGAGGGCCAGTTCGATCAGGGTGATGACGGAGAGGATGACGGTCGTGCGGATGATCCGCTGTACCACTTCTTTGCCGCCGGGCTCGTGGTGGAAGGTGACTTCGGGTGTCGATTGATGCTCCATATCGGAAGGGATTTCTTTGTTGCTGGATCGATGGACTCAGATGAGGTAGAAGCAGAGGAAGACGAAGACCCATACCAGGTCGACGAAGTGCCAGTAGAGGCCTGCCTTCTCGATCATGAGGTAGTGTCCGCGACGGTCGAACACGCCGTTCATGGTCATAATCAGCATGATGATGTTGATGATCACGCCGGAGAACACGTGGAAGCCGTGGAAGCCGGTGATGCCGAAGAAGTAGCCACCGAAGGCGACCGGTCCCGTCGTGGTTAGGGCATGCCCGTCATGCGCCATGCCAGGCACTGCGGCACCCCAGGGGTTGCGGCTGACGGTCGTTCCGATGTGCTCGACCTTTCCGTTGATGAGCACGGCGTGGTCGCCAGTGATGAGGTGGGTCCATTCCCATGCCTGGCAGGCCAGGAAGGCAATGCCGCCCAGTATGGTCCATATCATCCACTTGATAACGCCTTTCCTGTCGTTGTGATGACCCGCATGTACCGCGAGCACCATGGTGACGGAACTCACGATGAGGATGAAGGTCATGAGGCTCACAAATGCGAGCGGCAGGTTGGCATGGCCCGCGAAGGGGAATGCGTTGAAGACCTGGTTGGGGTCGGGCCAGTAGTTCTGGCTGAAACGTATGGTGCCGTAGGAGATCAGGAAAGCGCCGAAGGTGAAGGCGTCGCTCATGAGGAAGTACCACATCATGAGCTTGCCGTATTCCACGTTGAAGGGGCTCTTCCCGCCACTCCACCATTTGGTCTCCATCTGTGCTGCTTGGGCTGTTGCCATGTCGATCGTCTTGGTTTATGATTGTAAGGGGCCCTGTGTCACCGCATCCAGTTGAAGAAGAGGATCAGATATATCCAGAGCACGTCCACGAAATGCCAGTATGTCGATATAACCTCGGCTGGAACGCTGCTGTAGGTTCGGGTGCGGGAGCGTACCACACGCCAGGCGATGACCAGCAAGGCGGCCACGCCGCCGAGCACGTGCAGGCCGTGCAGTCCGGCTATGGCCAGCAGGAAGGAATGCGACGCGTTCGAGCCGGCGCCCACGAGACGGATGTCCTGGGCCCTCAGGTCCATGAATCCCTTCGTCTGGAGGATCAGGAATACCGTTCCCAGCACGGCCGTGGCCACCATCCACTTCCGGTAGCCGGGCATGTCGCGCTCCCGGGAGGCCCGTACCGCGAGATGCACCGTCACGCTGGAGGCCAGGATCACGACAGTGGAGAACCAGAACGCCAAGGGTATGTCGATCATCACCCAGCCCGCCTGGCTGCGCTTCACGATGTATGCGCTGGTCAGGCCGGCGAACATCATGATGATGCTGCCGATCGCGACCCACATCGTGAACTTGTAGGGATGGATCCTCCCTCGCTGTATGTTGACCGTCTCCGTCATTTTTTCTTTCTCCCTCGTCTCTCTTTCTTACTGTTTGCCTGTCAGGAGGCCTTGTCGGCCAGAAGGGCCAGCAGCACCACTGGCAGGTAGATATATGATCCGAACATGACCTTCCGCGCCGATCCGACGTCCATCCGCCGGAAAAGGAGGATACACTGCCAGAGGAGGGCCAGGTTGGCGGCCGTCACGACCACCAGGCTCATGGCTCCGCTCATCCCGAACACATAGGGCAGGGCCCCGATGGGTATCAGGATGATCGTGTACAGCACGGCCTGGACTGCCGCGTACTTGGTCGGTCCCTCGGCCGAGGGCAGCAGGCGGAATCCCGCCCTGCCGTAGTCGGAGTACACAACCCAGGCGATGGCCCAGAAATGCGGGAATTGCCATACGAACTGAAGGGCGAACAGTACCCATCCCCCGGGCGAGAAGCCGTCCTCGCCCGCCACCCAGCCGATGAGGCAGGGCAGCGCACCGGGTACCGCGCCCACGAGCACGGCGATGGAGTGCACCTTCTTCAGCGGCGTATAGACGAAGGCGTAGAGGAAGAGGCTGAAGGCCGAAAGCAGGGCCGATGTGCCGTTGAAACGCCAGGCCATCAGGAAGACCCCGACGACACCAGCCACGACGGCATACGTCCATGCCTCGTCCACACCCATCCGGCCGGATGCCACCGGCCGCTTCGCGGTACGCTTCATGAGAGCGTCGGTATCCTTCTCCACGATCTGGTTGATCGCGTTGGCAGATCCCGTCACCAGCATGCCCGCTGCGAAAAGTAAAAGAACTGACGTGATGTCGAAGGACACCGAGGGGACCAGCAGGTAGCTGACCACCGAAGAGAACACGACCGTGAAGCTCAGGGTGAACTTCATCAGCTGTCCGAGGTCGCCGATTCTGGCCTTCAGGCCCGTACGGGCGGCCTCCCCCTCGCTTTCCTTCTCCATCCGTATGTCAAAAATCCTTGTATCGCATGCCCTGTCCGCACCGTGCGGCGCGGGAGGGTTGCCTCAATGCTTCGACTCGCTGTCCGACACGGCCTCGGTCTGCGGGATGAACTCCCTGCCGTCCTTGCCGTAGTCGTACGCCCAGCGGTGTACCTCGGGGATGTCGCCGGGCCAGTTTCCATGGCCGGGACGGATGGGGGCCGTCCACTCCAGCGTGTTGGCACCCCACGGATTTTGCGTGGTCACCTTCCGGCCCTTCCATATCGAATAGAAGAAGTTGAAGATGAACAGCAGCTGTACTGCGAACACGACCATGGCCACGGTGCTGATGGCGCGGTTGGCGTCGGCGAACATGTTGAACGACTGCCAGTTGCTCCAGTCAGTGTAGCGTCGTGGCATGCCTGCCAGACCGAAGTAGTGCATCGGCCAGAAGATCAGGTAGGCGCCCGCCAGGGATACCCAGAAATGGATGTAGGCAAGCGTATTGTTCATGTAGCGGCCGTACATCTTCGGATACCAGTGGTAGACGCCGGCGAACATCCCGAACATCGAGGCCACTCCCATCACGATGTGGAAGTGTGCCACTACGAAATAGGTGTCGTGCAGGTGAATGTCGAGCGTCGAGTTGCCGAGGAAGATGCCTGTCAGTCCGCCCGAGATGAACAGGCTCACGAAGCCCATGGCGAAAAGCATGGCCGGAGTGAACCTGAGGTTACCCCTCCAGATCGTCGTCAGCCAGTTGAAGACCTTGATGGCGGAGGGTACCGCGATCAGCAGCGTGAGCAGTACGAAGAAAGCTCCCAGGAACGGGTTCAGTCCGGTCACGAACATGTGGTGCGCCCATACCAGGAAGGCAAGTATTGCGATGGCGAACAGCGATCCCACCATTGCCAGATAGCCGAAGATGGGCTTGCGCGAGTTTACGCTCAGGATCTCGGAGACCATGCCCAGGGCCGGCATCAGGATGATGTACACTTCGGGGTGGCCCAGGAACCAGAACAGGTGCTGGAAGAGGATGGCACTGCCGCCCTCGTTGGGGAGGATCTCGCCTTTCACGACGATCTCGGAGAGATAGAAACTGGTACCCAGGTTCCGGTCGAAGAGCAGCAGGATGGCGCCGGAAAGCAGTACCGGGAAGGACAGTACGCCCAGGACAGCGGTGAAGAAGATGGCCCAGATGGTCAGGGGCATCCGCGTCATCGACATGCCCTTGGTGCGCATGTTGAGGATCGTGGTGATGTAGTTGAGGCCGCCGAGCAGCGAGGAGACGATGAACATGGCCATGGACACCAGCCAGAAGTCCATGCCCAGCTTGGATCCCTCGGATGCCTGTCCGAGCGCGCTGAGCGGCGGATAGATGGTCCAACCGCCGCTTGCGGGTCCGGTCTGCAGGAACAGCGAGGCGAACATGATCACGCTGGCGAGGAAGAAGAACCAGTAGCTGAGCATGTTCAGGAAGGGGGAGGCCATATCGCGCGCACCCACCTGCAGGGGGATGAGGAAGTTGGCGAAAGTGCCGCTGAGGCCGGCCGTCAACACGAAGAACACCAGGATGGTGCCGTGCATGGTGACGAGCGCATAGTAGAACTCATTGGAGATCCGTCCGCCGGCGGCCCACTTGCCGAACATGTCCTCCAGGATGGGGAAGGTCATGTCGGGGTAGCCGAGCTGGAGACGGAATAGGACCGAGAACAGGCCGCCGATGACACCCCAGATCATCCCCGTGATGAGGAACTGCTTGGCGATCATCTTGTGGTCCTGGCTGAAGACGTATTTGCTGATGAACGACTCCTCATGGTGGTGGCCATGGTCGCCCTCATGGTGGCCATGTGACTCCGTCTGGAGCGTGGCGGCATGGCTGTGCTGTGTGATTTCGGTGCTCATCTCTCTTCGTTTAGGGTATATGGATCAGGTGTCCGTATGTCCTTGGGTTATTTCACAGTCAGGTTCTGTGCCAGGGGCTTCGCGGCCGGTGGCATGGAGACGCTCTTCAGGGTGTCCGCAGCGGGAGAGGCGGCAGGGGCCTTTGCCTCCATGACGGTCTTGTACTGGGGTTTGATCCCTGAGATCCAGCGGTCGTACTCCTCCTGCGTCTCGACGATGACGATGCCGCGCATGGAATAGTGGCCGCTGCCGCACATCTGGTCGCAGGAGATCTCGTACACGAAGTCCTTGTTCCCGGTGATCTCCTTCATCTGCGCGGTGGTGTACTTGGGTGTGAACCACATGGTGGTGGGAATGCCCGGTACGGCATCCATCTTCATCCGGAAATGCACGAGGCCCACGTCGTGGATGACGTCCTGTGCGTTGATGACCAGCTGCACGGGCTTGCCGACGACAAGGTGCATCTCGGTAGACTCGATGTCGTCATGGCTGCTGCCATCCTCCCAGTCGACGCCCAGAGCGTTGCCGTTGGAGGCGTCCGTCAGGCGGTAGTTCTTGCGGCCGAGGACGCCGTCCTTTCCGGGATAGCGCATCAGCCAGTTGAACTGCTTGCCGGTGATCTCCACGAGCTGCGCGTCCTTGGGGGCGGGACCCGTGATGCCGAACCAATAATAGAGGCCCAAGCCCACCAGCACCGTGAGGAAGATGGCCGGCACGACCGTCCAGATGAGCTCCAACTTGTTGCTATGGGCGAAGAAGTGGGCCTTGCGCTTCTCCGAGTACTGGTACTTGTAGGCGAACCAGAACAGCAGGATCTGCGTGATGAAGAAGACCAGGCCCGTCACTGCCAGCGTGAGCCAGAGCATGTTGTCGATCTTCTCGCCATGGTCGGAGGCGGCGGGCTGCACGAAGAGTGTCTTCCCGTAGAAGAGCTTGTTGCACCACCAGGCCCCTACGAGGCCCAGGACCAGGAAGGAAAGGAAAAGGAAGGCGTTGATTCGGTTGCTCTGCTGGAAGGCCTTCTCCTCGCCCTTCAGCACACTCACGTACTCGCTGGCCTTCGCGATCTGGAAGATCACGATGAAGGCCAGGGCCAGTATCGAGGTAATCAGGATTCCCGTCATGGTATTCCGAATGATTGGTTTTCGTTGAGGTTCTCAGGGTTCCGGCCGATGATGTCAGGTATGGTGGATCAGGCTCTCCTTGACCAGCGGATGGTGCTCGGGCAGCAGCCGCGTCTTCTCGAGCGCCTTGCCCGTGAAGTGCATGATGAGGCCCGCGTACAGCGCCAGGATTCCGAACTCGTACCAGCCCAGGCTGTAATGCTCGCCCAGCGGACCGGGCATGACCATCTGGTAGAAGTCGATCCAGTGGCCCAGGATGATCAGCACCGCGAGATAGGTCATCGTGGTGTAGTTCCTCTTGGAGCCGCGACGGATCAGCAGCAGGAAGGGCAGGATGAAGTTCATCACAAGGTTCAGGAAGAAGAGCAGGCGATAGGGGCCCTGCATGCGCACCTTGAAGTATGTCGTCTCCTCGGGAATGTTCGCATACCAGATGAGCATGAACTGGGAGTACCATAGGTAGGTCCAGAACACGCTGAAGGCGAACATGAACTTGCCGAGGTCGTGCAGGTGCTCCTCGGTGACATACTCGAGGCGGTCCTGATTCTTGAGGTAGATCACGAAAAGGGCGATGAGCGACATGCCCGACACGAAGGTGCTCGCGAAAGTGTACCAGCTGTACATCGTTGAGTACCAATGGGCGTCGATGCTCATGAGCCAGAACCATGGGATGGTCGAGGCGACGGTCAGGCCGAAGAAGACCGTGAAGACCGAGGCCCAGACGGAGTTGGTCCACATGTAGCCCTTCGTCTCCTCCTCGGTGAAGGGACTGTCGGCGCGCTGGGAGAGCTGGCGCATCTTGCGACCGACGAGCGACCATATCACCAAGGTGAGGACGGTCCATCCGAGGAAGAACGTCGGGTTCAGGAAGCCGCTCTTGCCCTTGAGGACGGGGTCATGCTCCACATGTTCCTTGTCGAGCCAGTGATAGATATGGTGCTGGTGTCCGAAGATGATCCCGAGGAACACCAGGAGCGCCAGAATCGAGAAGATGGGCACGAGCGTGGAGATGGCCTCCGGCACCCGGCGGAAGCTCATCTGCCAGCCACCCATGGCCAGGGTGGTCACGCATATGAAAAACATGCTGGCATTCACCACGAGCAGGAAGAAGGTGCTGTTTTGCAGAAGTACCGCCCAGAAGCGGGTCCTGGCATGCTCGTCGGGACTCATCCCGAGGAATATGAAACCCAGCACCAGCGCCAGTCCCCCGATGCCCAGGAGGGCGAGGGTCCACTTCCGATAGCCGGCCGAGGTCTCAAAGTGTTGCTTGGTCATCGCGCTCATAATTGAATCGGTTCTTTCGTGTCGGTCTCGGGTCAGGGATTGGCGGGGGCGGCAGCGGGCTGCGTCTTGCCCTGCT
>RGVM01000120.1 GCA_010027295.1 Chitinophagia bacterium | reverse complement strand
AGCACCTGCCAGGCCTCCGCGACACAGCCGGCGTCGAGCAGGGATGCAGCATGCCGGTGCAGTTCCCGCTCCATCTCCTCGGGGTTGTTCGAGAAATAGTGGATGATCTGTCTCACACGGGGGTCGTCGAAGCCGGCGTCCATGGCAGGCATCGCCTCCACGTTGGCGAGCCTTGCCAGCTGGTCGCCGGTGAGGACGGGGCTGTGCCGGATGTCCTCCGGCAGACCGGGGAATCCGATCCCGAGACGCTGGTTGGGCTTTTCGACCTCGAAGAGGCTCTGCGCGTCGACGCGGCAGTACCAGTCGCTCCCGAGTCGGGCCACCTGCCGCAAGCGCAGTGGGTCGATCATGGTTCCCTGTTCATTCAGGATCCTGTCGGCCACATGCATCACCAGCACCTCGCAGATGACGAGGTTGCCGGCACCGCCCTTCTCACCCAACGGCTTCACCTCCATGACACGGCACTCCATCTGGACGGGGCTTTCGACGATGCGCAGCGGCCGGACGACCTCGGATGGCACCTGTGTGAAACCGGCCATCACAGCCTCGTCCACCCCTTCTGCGTATTCGCAGCTCGAGAGGGAGGTCTGCCGCACGATCAGCTCGTCGACGATATGGATCACGCACTCGGGCACTTCGAGCACATTGGCCAGTGTGTGCTTCACGGTGTTGTCGCGCAAGCGACGGGCCGGGGAGAAGACGAGCACGGGCGGCTCCGTCGAGAAGAGGTTGAAGAAGGAGAAGGGACTGAGGTTCGGGCGGCCCGAGGCATCCAAGGTGGATACCAGTCCGATCGGCCGCGGAGCGACGGCATGCTGCAGCCACTGCTGGCGCAGCGCCGGTGGGATGGAATCGAGAATCAACCGCATAGGAAGGCGAAGAAACGAAGAAACCGAGACAAGCCGCATACCCGCAGATGGAAGGGGGCATGGGTTGCGGGTGGCAAGTCAATCGGGTATTGCGTCGCAATCGTCATCGATTCCGCGTGACACGTTAAACGGGCTCCGCGTGGCACAGCAAGAGGGTTACGCGTGGCATGAGCAACCTGAACCGTGTGGCATCCATCATCGGTTCCGCGTGGTACAGCAAGATGGTTCCGCGTGGCACCGTCTCGGGTGCCACGCCTGCGAGCTCAAGGCCCGCCTTTTCAGCAACCTCGTCAGACCTTTCTCCGTGAGAACCCGCGAGCCTTGGCACCCGAGTCCCTTGATCCCGACCGAAGCGTCGGGATCAGTGCCACGGAGATAGCTCTTGGCCCCGCCAGCTGCCTTTATCACCGCCATGGCCTTCCCGTAGCATAGCAGATGTGTTCCGCATGGCATAGCAGATAGATTCCTCGTGGTGCCCACAACCGATTCCGCGTGGCACCGTCCCGCATGCCACGCCTGCACGCTTTTCCCCTACCCCCTCAGCCGACGAGACACGCCCAGCCGAAACATGCAATCGTTGATCCCGCCGTTCGGCGACGACATCCCGGCATTGCTCACGTGTCGGAAGCCGGCCCGGACATCCAAGGCCCAGCGACCCGCCTGGGAAACCCGGACGCCACCGTACAACTGACTGCAGAAGGCCGGACCCCTCGACTGACGTGGAACCGAGAGCCAGAGGTAATGCAGCCCGAAAGCCGACCCGATGTACGGGAAAAGCCTCCCGCCGCCAACTGCCCTGCCCAACAGGAGCCCTCCCGAAAGACCCGACTCCCACGGATGGCCGTCCGTCGGTCGTGCATCATCCGTCCAACCGACCACCCGCACCAGCATCGGCTGCACCATCCCCTCCCATCGCCATCGACCCGACTGCCGAAGTCGCACCCGCCATTCCGGCGCCAGTACGATGATGCGATAGCGGTAGTCGACCCGCATCAAAGCCTGTCCGCCGATGGCGAGTCCTATGTCCCACCTCGCCATGCTGGCCGACCCTTTCAACCCCTGCGCCCTCAGGCCTGTCACGGAGAGCAATCCCAGACATGCAAACGAGAGGACGCGACAATACCTTCCCATGACCCACAGGTTTTCTGGTTTGATACAGGAAGGCCGGCCCTCACCGGGCGGTCGTCCTTCTGGGGAGCAAGTGGAGCATGAGGACCAGCGACAGCAACAGCAACATCGCCGTGAACTGGTGTATGGTGCCGAACCAGAGCAGACGGTCGGCACTGTCTGAATAGATGACGCTAAAAATTCCCAACACGACCTGCAGGAGCACCAGGACCGGCGGCAGGATGCGGTACCGACGGAACAGGTCTGTCGAGGCAACGGAGCCGGAACGGACATACCCGTACAGCACCATGATGGCGATAAGGTATCCCAGTCCCCGGTGGATGAACTGTACCGCAAAGGGATTGTGGCTCCAGGCCGACCCTTCCGGCACGTCCCCCATCCCGGCTGGCCACCAGGCGCCGTTGAGAGTGGGCCATGTCGGGGCATAGCTTCCCGCCTTCAGACCCGCCATGAACGCGCCATAGACCAACTGCACGACGAGCATTCCGAGGATGATACCCGTGAATGTCCTTAGCCGGCTGTCTGTGAGCGGCTCCCCGGGGGGCAGCGACAGCTTCAGCGCGAAACGGAAGGTATAAACCAGCAGCCCCATGGCAGCCATGAAGTGGATCGCAAGACGGATATGGCTCACCCGCACGTCGTCCTCGTTGAGTCCGCTCTGCACCATGATCCAGCCGATGGCACCCTGCAGCAGTCCCAGTAGGAACAGCACCGTGAGCGGGACCACCCAGTCGCGGCGCATCCTGCCCCGCACCAGGAACCAGAGGAACGGAACCAGGAAGACCACTCCGATCAGACGCGCCCAGAGTCGGTGGAACCACTCCCAGAAATAGATGAACTTGAAATCGGAGAGCGTGAAGTCGAAATTGATATGGCGGTACTGACCGATCTGCTTGTACTTGTCGAAGGCCGCCTGCCAGTCGGCCTCGCCCATAGGCGGCAATGCCCCCAGGATGGGCTTCCACTCGGTAATGGAAAGGCCGGAACCCGTAAGCCTCGTGATACCGCCCAGCAACACCTGCACCATGATCATGCCAACGCCGGTCCAGAGCCAGATGGCCACGGCACGGTCGGAACGCTCGGCAACCCCGATTCTATCCATGCGGCAAAGGTACCGCAGAACCGTTTGCCGCCATGGCACAGGACGATTTTTTCATACTTTCGAAACATGCTCCTACCCCGCCACCAGGACCAGGTGCCGGAAGCTGGGTGCGACGAGGCCGGAAGGGGCTGCCTGGCGGGACCCGTCTTCGCCGCCGCCGTCATCCTCCCGCCCGACTTCCACCACCCCCTGCTCAATGACTCCAAGCGCATGACGGAGACCGACCGCGACACCATGCGCGAAGTCATCCTCCGGGAAGCCCTGTCCTGCCATATCGCCCGTGTCGAAGCCGAGGAGATAGACCGCATAAATATCCTTCAGGCATCCATTCATGCCATGCACCTTGCCCTCAACGGACTCTCCCTCCGACCCGGACTCATCCTCGTCGACGGCAACCGTTTCAAGCCCTACCCCTGGACGCCACACCTGACCGTCGTACAGGGGGATGCCATATATGCATCCATCGCCGCAGCAAGCGTATTGGCAAAGACGGAACGCGACCGGTTCATGCGCGATGCGCATCTGGAATTCCCCAATTATGCATGGGACAGAAACAAGGGGTATCCCACACAGGAACATCGCGATGCCATCAGGCGGCATGGACTGACCCCGCTGCACCGCAGAAGCTTCCGATGGGATCGTGAGCTTCCGATTTCCAAGGACTGATATTCTCCAATAGGTTCTCCGCCGATGGCGGATGGCAGCCTCATTCCGCGAAGACCGCCACGCCCTGCCTCAGGATGACGGGCTCATCGCCGGTGAGGTCGACGACGGTCGAATAGCCGATGCCGCCCGGTCCCCCGTCCACGACCATATCCACCTGTCGACCGAACCGCTCATGTATGATTTCGGGGTCCGTATACTCCTCCACCATCTCCCCCGGCAGGGAGGAGCTCAGGATGGGATGCGTGAGTTCCCGGATGATGGCATTGGCGATGGGGTGGTCGGGCACGCGCAAACCGATGGTGTCGCGCCGCCCTTTGAGGATGCGTGGCACTTCCCGGCTCGCGGGGAGGATGAAGGTGAAAGCTCCCGGCAGATGGCTCTTCAGGATTCGGTAGACGGGTGTCGGGATGCTCCTCGCATACCGGCTGAGATCGCTCAGCCCGTCGCAGATGAAGGACAGCTGCGCCTTCTGTGGCTCCACGCCCTTGAGGGCGCAGACGCGCTCGACCGCCCGGGGTTGGAAGATGTCGCATCCGAAACCGTACACGGTATCCGTGGGATAGATGATCACACCACCGTCCCTCAGGCAGTCAACCACTTTGCGCACCAGCCGAGGCTGGGGGTCCTTGGGATGAAGGGCGAGGATCATGCGGTTGGGTGTGATTCGTATGACATGCAACGGAATATTCCGGCAGTAACTATCGACTCAAGATACATCTCATGTCATGGGAATCAATGTATTGTTTCGGTTTGTATTTACATCATGTTCGGATTTTGCATTTTCACAGGTTATTTGTTTGGAAAATCCGACTTCATGCTTACTTTTACAGCATACGACGGTTCCATCGCGTCCTGCGAGACCGATCCGTAACCCGATATCCCATCCAATTCCTCATCCTCTCTGAATCCATTGAACTTACCGTGATGTGACGTGTCGTCATTCGGCGACAGTGACATCTTAAAGAGATTTGACATCGGTACAAGCCGTGTCTGATTTTTTGTACACCCTCGCTTACAGGGTTGTAAAAGTCTTTTTGTGGTTTCAGAGGTAAGCACAAGCCGGCGATGTCCATCGCTGGCTCTTTTTTTGCACGTCAGCAAAGAGAAGGGCCGCCGCAGGTTGCGCGTCGGCCCTTCGTATCGGTACTATGGTTTGGGGAGGCTCGAGGTGCCCGTCAATGGATCGTCCAGACCTCGTTGCCGCGGATGAGTTTGTCGAGGTCGCCCTTCCCGCGCTTGGCTATCACGTCGTCTATCTGGGCGGCCATCATATCCTCGTAACAGGGCCTCTCGGTCTGGTAGAAGACACCGAAGGGACGCGGCAGATGCCCGTCGCGCCGGGGGTCGTCGAACATGCGCACGAGGATCTGCGCCTTGTAGAAATCATGCTCGTCATGTATCCAGCAGTCGTCGGCGCTGACGCCGTCACCGAGCTGCACGACCACGGGTCGGAAGCCGTCCAGTCGGATAGCCTTGTCTTTCGCGGCACCGAACACGAGGGGTTTGCCTTGCTCGAGGAACAGCGTTTCCTCGGCCTTGCTGCCCTTTTCAGTGAAGACCTCGAAGGCGCCGTCGTTGAAGATGTTGCAGTTCTGGTAGATCTCGAGGAAGGAGCTGCCCTTGTGACGGTAACTGCGGAGCAGCATCTCCTGGAGGTGCTTGGGATCCCTGTCCATGCTCCTGGCGATGAAGGTCGCATCAGCGCCCATGGCCAGGGCGAGCGGGTTGAAGGGATGGTCGATGCTGCCGAAGGGGGTCGACTTGGTGACCTTGTTGGCCTCGGACGTGGGGGAATACTGGCCCTTCGTCAGACCATAGATCTGATTGTTGAAGAGCATGATATTGACGTCGAAGTTGCGGCGCAGCAGATGTATAGTATGGTTGCCTCCGATGCTCAGCCCGTCTCCATCGCCCGTCACGATCCAGATGCTCAACTCGGGCCGACTGGCCTTGAGTCCGCTGGCGATGGCGGTCGCGCGACCGTGGATGGAGTGCATGCCGTAGGTCTCCATGTAATAAGGGAAACGGCTGGAGCAGCCGATGCCGGAGACGATCACGATGTTCTCACGGGGGATGCCCAGGGTGGGCATGACCTTCTGGACCTGCGCAAGGATGGAATAGTCTCCGCATCCGGGGCACCAGCGGACCTCCTGGTCTGTCTGGAAATCCTTGGCTGTGAGAGGTGCGGGAGCAATGGCTTGTTCGGACATGATGGGTGAAAGTTCTGTACCCAAATGTAATCAATCGATCCGAAGTGAGAAACCGAAACTGACGGCAAAGGCATCCCCGAAAGGCGGTACCACGCGGTTGCAAGATGGCAACTCTGCCGCCGACGCGTCATCCAGTCTGCCCTGACCTCCACCCCCCCGGCTTTGAGAACCCCGCAGGTGGATTTGCCATGGGATGGGTGAGGCCGTTCTATAGAGGGAAAAAAAGAGGGACGGGGTCTCCCCCATCCCTCGGATTTTTGCGTCGATTCGTGTTGTGGACGGATCGAAGGCGTGACTTACCAACGGTTGCCACCGCCGCCGCCGCCGTAGGGACGACGACCACCGCCGCCACCGCCGCCGAAATTGCCGCCGCCGCCGCCGCTGCGCTCCTCGCGGGGCCTTGCCTCGCTGACCTTGATGGAGCGTCCCTCGACGGTTGCGCCGTCGAGTTCGCGGATGGCCTTCTGGGCCGACTCGTTGTCGGGCATCTCCACGAAGCCGAAACCACGGCTCTTGTTCGTGAATTTGTCCATGATGACTTTTGCGGAGGAGACTTCGCCGTACTCTTCGAAGAAGCCTCTCAGGTCCTCATCCTGCACGTTGTAGCTGAGATTGGACACGTAAATGTTCATGAAAAAAGGTTGATGGATGAAAGAATACTTGAGTCCAAACACAGCTTACTGAGGACTGAATTTAGCAGGCTAAACTTAGCGGGAAAATTCTGACTCTGGCAATGCACCGTACTTAGCTCAATTTTACGATGCAAAGGTAAGGGTATTCCCGACAATTCCGACAATTACCTGTTAAAGGCATGTTACATCTTTCCCGAATGGCCATCCGGAAGCCGAAGGTTCCGAAGGCTGCGCAGGGCCAGCAGCCCACCCGTCAGGAAGAGGAGGGCACCCATGATGAAGGGCGCACCCGGGAAGCGAAGCGCCGCATCGGGACGTGAGAAATGCGCATACAGCGAGCTCATCAGGGGCGGTCCGACGATCGTGGAGGCACTCATCAGACTGGTCATGGAACCCTGCAGCTCGCCCTGCTCGTCGGGCGGCACCTGCGTGGAAATGATGCCCTGTATGGCGGGTCCGGCTATGCCACCCATGCAATAGACGAAGGAGAAGACGAACATCATCCATCCTTCCGTGGCGAAGGCGTAGAGGACCATGCCAGCCGTGAACATCATCAAGCCTGTGAACATACTACGCTTCAGCCCGAGGCGGGGAATGGCGACCCGAATGAGCCCGCCCTGCACCATGGCGATCATCAGTCCCACGAAGGCCAGCGAATAACCGACCATACGCTCGTCCCATCCGAACTTGCCGATGTTGTAATAACTCCAGGTGGTCTGCACGGCGTGTGACCCGACCCACAC
>RGVM01000119.1 GCA_010027295.1 Chitinophagia bacterium | reverse complement strand
CCAGTACTGGTTCGCAAACCACCGGCCCCTGGAGACAAAGCCCTGGCCCCGCATCTGCGCGTCGAAGGCCTCGCTGGTGAGCCGGCGCAGATGCCCCGGCTCCTCGAAATGGAAGCGGTCCCCCCGATCGGCCTCGATACCCCCGGACACTTTCGTCACAAGTGCGTGCTCGTAACTGCCGGGGTTTCCGCAGGGAAGGATATGCAGGTGGACGGCCCGGGGGGAGGAGAGCCCTGCCAGCAGTTGGAACGTGCCGGGCAGGTCCTCCACATGCTCGATCACATGATGGCTGAAGATGAAGTCGAAGCCTCCCGGAAGCCCGGCCTCTTGCGGTGGCAGGAAACGGCAGTCGGGATGACGCATGGCGGCATTTCGCAGGGCGGTGGGACTGATCTCGGTCCCGTACACCTCCCAGGCCGGCAGCGCTTGCCGGAGGAGGCCCGTGAACACCCCGTTGCCGCATCCGAAGTCGAGGGCCCTGCCCCGCTCCGGCAGGCCGATCTCCTGCAGCAGGTCCCTGACGCGTTGCAGCCGGTCGGCCTCCCATGACTCCATGTAGCCGGCCCGGTAGCGACTGTCGTAGAATTCGGAAAGGGGATTGACGGTCTCCGCCATGTCGTCAAAGGTAACCATTCGACCGTCTCGCCTCCTGCGACTCAGCACTTCTCGGCGAGGACGATGTTGTTTAAGTAAAGGTCCTGCCGTCGCGGCAGCAGCCGGCTCCAGACAAGGGCCATGGCGTTGTTGAGGGTGAAGAAACACTTGCGCGCCAGGGTCCTCACCACGGGGATGGGCTGCAGCAGCGACAAGAGGTAACGGTTCCAGTACACGATGCGCAGTTGTGCGAGCACTTCGGGTCCCCCGCCTGTCTTCCGCTGCTCCAGGATGCGGAAGCCGGCCGACTCGAGCATGTGCCGCATCGCGAAGGAGGTGTACCGGGCATAGTCGGTGGGCACTTCGTGCTCTCCGAAGGCGAAGGGACAGGTCACCAGCAGCCTTCCCCCGGGTTTCAGCACGCGGTGCAGCTCGGTCACGATCTCGGGAAGGTTGAAGACGTGCTCGAAGACCTCGCTGGTGAAGATGCCGTCGAAGGAGTCGTCCGGGAAGGGCAGCGTCCTGCCATCGTAGAACACGTCCACGACGCTCTGCTCGTAGGTCTCCCCCTCGCCCCGGTAGTCGACCCCGACGTATTCTTCCACGTCGAAAAGCGGGCGGTAGGGCTTGAGGCCGCAGCCGAAGTCCATGACACGCCCCTTCAGCCGGGGGGCGAGCTCGCGGATGGCCCTGTAGAGCCCAGACCGGATGAGGTAGAGGGGGTGGGTGATGCCGGGGTTAAATTCCCGGGATAGATCATTGATGTGATGCGACATGGTTCTTCGCGGCTCCGGCGCATGTCAAATGTAGCGATTGCGGCGGGAAGGGGTCCTGTGGGAAATGGCCACGGCAGGCCTATCTTTGACGATATGCTGCATGGACTCATCAACCGGATCGCCGGGAAGTTCGGCTACCGGCTCGCCCCCCTAGGGGCCGAGCTCCCCCCCGACATCTCCTCGGACGAGGCCTTCATGGTCCTCTACCGCCAGGTGAGGCCCCATACCATGACATCGCCCGAACGCCTCTACGCACTCTACCAGTCCGTGCGTTACGTAGTGGCCAAAGGTATCGAGGGTGATTTCGTCGAGTGCGGCGTCTGGCGGGGCGGCAGCTGCATGATGATGGCGCTCACCCTCCGTCAGCTGGGGGAGGAGGGCCGGCGGATACATCTCTACGACACATTCGAGGGGATGTCGGAGCCCACGGAGGCCGACAGGCAACTGACCGGCGAGTCGGCGGACCGGCTGCTGTCACAGGAGGATCGGTCTGACCCCTACTCGATCTGGTGTGCCTCCGGTATCGAGGAAGTGCGTAGGAATCTCCTGACCACGGGACTGCCCCCCGAGACCTTCATCCTCCATCCGGGGAAGGTCGAGGACACCCTGCCGTCGCAGATTCCGGGCCGCATCGCACTGCTCCGACTCGATACCGACTGGTACGAGTCGACCCGCCATGAGTTGATCCATCTCTATCCCCTGCTACAGGCTGATGGCGTCCTCATCATCGATGACTTCGGCCACTGGGAGGGGGCGAAGAAGGCCGTGCTCGAGTACTTCGCAGGGCAGCCCGCGCTGTTGCACCGCATCGACTACACGGGCCGCTGCATGGTGAAATAGCGCCGGGGGCAGATCTCTCAGATGTTCGCCTCGATCTTTTTGACGAAGTTGCCCTTGGGCTGGGCGCCGACCAGTTTGTCGACCACCTTTCCGCCCTTGATGAACAGAATCGCCGGAATGGATGTGATGCCGTAGTTCATCGAAAGCTGGGGGTTGTGGTCCACGTTCACCTTGCCGACGTTGACCCGGCCCTCGTATTCCTTGGAGAGCTCCTCCACGACGGGACCGATCGCGCGGCAGGGGCCGCACCACTCCGCCCAGAAGTCCACCACTGCCAGCTTTTCCGAGTCCAGCACTTCCGCCTGGAAGTTGCCATCATTGAATTCCCTTGCCATGTATCCAGATTTATGATGTTGCTATGAGGTAACAAAAACCCTTCCAATAGGGTTCGGTGTCTTTTTTGGCATGGAGGTGCTCATCCGCATTCCACACTGACATCCCACTGCGGGTTTTCCTGCAGGAAATGCGTCATTTCGTCATTCATCTCGAAGCCTTTGTCGAGCGTCGAAAGTACGATCGGGGAGGGGGCCTTCCTATCGGAAATCACGAATTTGATGCGTGCTTTTCCCGGGTGTTCCCTGAGGTTCTTCTCGAAGAAGGCGAGGTGTTCCTCCCGCAGCATCCGGGGGTGGAGGATCAGTTGCAGCTGACGCGTGAGGGTGCGCTTGATGGTTTCAAGTAGACAGATCTCGGTGATGCGGAACTGCCACTCGTCGCGGAACTCGCGCTTCTCGAACTTGCCGGCCACGAAGAGGCAGTTGCCGTTCTCGAAGTAGTTCGCGTAGCGGATGTACTGGTCGCTGAAGAGGGCTATCTCGGTCTTGCCGCTGAAGTCCTCCAGCGTCAGGACCCCGAACCGTGTGCCACTGCGAGATACACGGTGTTGGGCGCCTGTGACCAGTCCGCCCAGGCGGAAGGCGCGTGCCGGACTGGGCATCCGGGCGACCTCTGCCTGGTGGGCGTTGAAGTCGGCCAGAGGGCTGATGCCGTAATACATGAGTTCGAATCGGAAATGGTCGAGCGGGTGCCCGCTGAGGAACATGCCGGTGACCTCCTTCTCCTTGTCGAGGATCTCCGTGAGCGTCCAGGGAGGGCAGTCGCTGATGCGGGGGATGGGGATGTCGTAGGCCAAGGGCAGGTCGCCGAACAGCGTGTTCGAGGCGTTGGCCGACTGGCTCTGGTGGATATTCCCGTAGCGGATGATCTTCTCCAAACCGGTCACACTCTCGCCTTCCTGGAGTTGGAAGTATTGTGCCCGGTGCAGGCTGCTGTCGAAGTCGAGCGCGCCGGAGTATGCCAGGCATTCGAGCGACTTCCGGTTCACGACGCGCTGGTTGACCCTCTTGACGAGGTCGAAGATCGTCTTGTAGGGACCCTGGCGGCGGCGCTCCTCGATGATGGCCTCGACGGCCGCCTCGCCGACCCCCTTGAGTCCGCCCAGGCCGATGCGGATCTCGCCCTTCGCGTTCACGGCGAAGCCCTTCTGCGACTCGTTGATGTCCGGGCCCAGCACGGTGAGGCCCATCCGGCGGCATTCCTCCATGAAGAAGGTGATCTTCTCGATGTTGCCGGCATGGTTGAGGACGGCGGCCATGTACTCCGACGGGTAGTGGGCCTTGAGGTAGGCCGTCTGGTAGGCGACGAGGGCGTAGCAGGTCGAGTGAGACTTGTTGAAGGCGTACTGGGCGAAGGCCTCCCAGTCGGTCCAGATCTTCTCCAGCACGTCCTTCGGGTGCCCCTTCGCCGCGGCGCCCTCGACGAACTGCGGCTTCATCTTGTCGAGGACGGGCTTGTTCTTCTTTCCCATCGCCTTGCGCAGCACGTCGGCATCCCCCTTGGTGAAGCCGGCCAGTTTCTGCGCGAGCAGCATGACCTGCTCCTGGTAGACGGTGATCCCGTAGGTCTCGCTGAGGTACTCCTCCATGTCGGGCAGGTCGTAGCTGACCGGCTCCCGCCCGTGCTTGCGATCGACGTAGTTGGGGATGTACTCCATCGGCCCGGGGCGGTAGAGGGCGTTCATGGCGATCAGATCCTCGAACTTGTCGGGCTTGAGTTCGCGGAGGTATTTCTGCATGCCCGGGCTCTCGAACTGGAACGTGCTGACCGTCTCGCCCCGCTGGTAGAGCTCGAAGGTGCGGGCGTCGTCGAGCGGGAGCGTGTCCAGGTCGATGGTCACGCCGTGATTCTGCTGGATGAGTTCAAGGGAGGTCTTGAGGATGTTGAGGGTCTTCAGGCCGAGGAAGTCCATCTTGATGACGCCCGCGTCCTCGATGACGCTGCCCTCTATCTGGGTGACCCATAGGGGCGAGTCCTTCGCCGTGCAGACGGGCACCAGGTCCGTCAGGTCCATGGGGGCGATGATGATGCCGGCGGCGTGGAGGCCCGTGTTGCGCACCGAGCCCTCGAGGATCTCGGCCTCGTGGAGGACGCGGCTGTGGAGGTCGTCGCGCTGGTAGACCTCGCGCAGGCGCTTGACCTGCTCGAGGTCGTCGGGGTTGAGGCCGTCCTTCTCTGCGAGGGATTCGTCGCCGTTCAGCGGTGCGTGCAGGACGCGCTTGAGGGAGATGCCGGGCTTCTCGGGCACCATCTTGGCGAGGAGGTTCGACTCGGCGAGCGGGAGGTCCATCACGCGGGCCACGTCCTTGATGCTCATCTTGGCGGCCATCGTGCCATAGGTGACGATCTGCGCCACCTGGTTGCGGCCGTACTTGTCGACGACGTAGTCGATCACCTTCTGTCGGCCCTCGTCGTCGAAGTCGGTGTCGATATCGGGCATCGACTTCCGGTCGGGGTTGAGGAAGCGCTCGAAGAGCAGTCCGTAGCGGACCGGGTCGATGTTGGTGATGCCGATGCAGTAGGCGACGACGCTGCCGGCCGCCGAGCCCCGGCCCGGCCCGATGAAGACGCCCAGATCGCGGCCCGCCCGGATGAAGTCGGACACGATCAGGAAATAGCCGGCGAAGCCCATCGTCCGGATGGTGAACAGCTCGAAGCGGATGCGCTCGTCGATCTCGGGCGTGACCTCCTGGTAGCGCCGATGCGCCCCCTCCCAGGTCAGGTGCTCGAGGTAGGCGTCCTGCGAGTCGAAGCCCGGGGGTACCTTGAAGTGGGGGAGGAGGATGTCGCGCTTGAGGTCGAGCAGCTCGACCTTGTCGACGATCTCGGCCGTGTTGTCGATGGCCTCCCCGAGGTCGTGGAAGACCTTCGACATCTCGTCGGTCGTCTTGAAGTAGAACTGGTCGTTCGGGAAGGCGAAGCGCCGGTCGCGCATGTTGACGTCGTCGTCGGAGAACTCGCGGAGGGCCGGCGTGGAGAGCTTCTCGCCCGTGTTGATGCAGAGCAGGATGTCGTGGGCGTTGAAGTCGGACTGGTCCACGTAGTGGGAGTCGTTCGACGCGATGACCTTGACGCCGTACTTCCGGGCGAAGCGCAGCAGGGCCTGGTTAACCTTCTCCTGCTCGGCCATGCCGTGGCGCTGCAGCTCGACGTAGTAGTCGTCCTGGAAGATGTTGAGCCACCATTTGAACTCGTTCTCCGCCTCCTCCTCGCCCTTCTTGAGCAGGGCCTGGGGCACCAGGGCGCCCAGGCAGCAGGTGGTGGCGATGAGTCCCTCGTGGTGCCGGTGGATGAGCTCCTTGTCGATCCGGGGGTACTTCCCGTACATGCCCTCGATGTAGCCCAGCGAGGAGAGCTTCATGAGGTTGCGGTAGCCCGTCTCGTTCTTGGCGAGCAGGATCTGGTGGTGCCTGGGGTCCTTCTCGCCCTTGGAGAAGGACCTGCGGTGACGGTTCTCGGTGATGTAGAACTCGCAGCCCACGATGGGCTTGACCCTGGGGGGGCTCTTCTTGGAAGTGGGGTCGGCCGGGTGCTTGTAGGCCTCGGCAACAAACTGGAAGACGCCGAACATATTGCCGTGGTCGCTGATGGCGAGGGCCGGCATGTCGTCTTTCAGGGCCTTCTGGTACAACGACTTGATCGGGGCCGCCCCGTCGAGCAGCGAATACTGGGTGTGCACGTGCAGATGGGAGAAACGGGGCATTGGATTTGAAGTGCCTGTAGTGGGAGGCGAATTTCGGCACTTTCCCGGCCAGGCCCGAAAGGAATTTTCCACAGGAGGGAAAGGCCTTTTGAACCTCAGGTTCTTTCGTCTGTGGCATTTTTTTTGTAACATCAACACGCCTCCGTAAGCAACCCTTATCCAGGCTCTGCACGCAAACAATCCTAATGCCCTCATCCATTACCTTCACCGAAGGGCCTTTGTCGATCACCCGCCAAAAGGCTTCCGACGCAGACCTGCTGACCTACGCGAAAGCCTTCCGGGCGCGATGCCCCGACTGGCACAACTTCCTCGGAGAATCCGTGTACATGGCCCTGATGGACGGGGAGGATGCCGAATGGAGGGACTACCCCCCCTTCAGCCCATTCGCCGAAGAGACACCCTCCGGCGAACTGTTCCGGGAGCTTGGAGATGCCCCCGAAATGGAGTGGGTTTCCATCCTGCGGAGACACAGGGCCCTGCCCGAACACTTCTACTCGGTCTCCCGCCCGGGGACGGACATTTCCCACGCAGCACCCATCTACACCGGGTTGGTGGAAGTCTCCCTTGAAGGAGAAGGAAGCATCGTCGCAGAAGCCTTCCTCGGCGCGGAAGTACATGTCCTCGATGCAACAGGACATGTCATCCACACGACTGTGAGATCCGATCGCACCCCCAGGCTGGGCCTCGGCGAGACTCTCTTCACCGACCTCAACAGCGACTACGACACGCAGGTCAAGGGTCGGTACGACGAGCGCAACGTCCGGATCACGGACTACGTCATGGAGGAGTCGCACGACTTCACCATCCAGTACAATACCTTCCCCTTCCTCGACGGACGGGATGCATGGATCCTGGATGCCGATCGACGCACGAAAGAAGAACGCATCTCCTCGCACCTCGACAACTGGGGGAAGGATGGGTATCTGGAACAGGTCCTTCGGGGAAAGCCGCTCGACTTCCAGTTTCTGCCGCCGGAGGTCCGCTCGGATGCCGGATGGGTGGAAAGGTTCTCGGCCCATAACCCCGTCAATTTCCTTTTCGCGTCCGACGAACTCCGCCACGACAAGGTCTTCATCGTCCGGCTACTTAACCACCAGCGGAC
>RGVM01000118.1 GCA_010027295.1 Chitinophagia bacterium | reverse complement strand
CCCGGCATGACGCCTTTCCGGTAGAGGCGTGAGGCGTCGAGGATATACTGATAGAACTGGTATTCCGTCGTCATGGCCGTGAACTCGTAGGAGGGTCGGTAGACGATCATGAAGTGGTCGAGGTCCTCGCCCTCCAGGCCTGTGAGGTTCTTCACAAGCGGCTTGGTGAAGCGGTGGTTGACGAACTTCTCGGCCTCTTCCGCCAGCAGCCGGTTCTGGAAGCTCGTCATGCTCTTGCGCCATCGGAAGCGGAAGAGGTTGATGATGCTGTTGGGGTCGAGTCCGGCGCCGCCGTCGAAGCCGCCGCTGTTGACGGTGACGCCCCGCTCGAAGTCGAAGACCTTTCGGTAGCGTTCCCGGTTCTCCACCGAGTCCTGGCGGTAGGTTTTCTTGATGACGATGACTTCCTTGAGGGTTTTGTAGGGGTCGGCGATGGTCACCTGCAGCGAGATGTCAAAGCCCTGCGGGTAGCGGATGTCGCGGACGGGGAAGAGGTTGGTGGTGCGTCCCCGGTAGGTGAAGGAGACAGAGTCTTTGGGCGCCACGAGGATGCGGTACTGGCCGAGGGTGTCTGTATAGGCCACCCGGCCGCCGGTGCTGGCGACGCGGACGGAGGGGATGACCCGCATGCGGGTGGAGTCGTACACGACGCCCTGCAAGAGAACGTCGGACTGCGCCCGGAGGAGCGCAGGCAGGAGCAGCAGGGCCGTGACGGTCCGGAGGGCGCGGAAATCGGCTCGACGCATGACGGGCAATCTAGTCCTCCTTGTCCCAGCCATCTCCGCTCTTTCGCGATTTTAACAGGATGTTTGGTTTTGGAGGAAGGCCTCCACGATGGTCGGGAAGTGGCGGTGTTCGAGGACGTGTATGCGCTGCGCCAGGGTCTCGGGCGTCTCGTTGGGCATCAGATCGAGCCGTGCCTGGAAGAGGGTCCTTCCGTGATCGTACTGCTCGTCGACGAGGTGGATGGTGATACCGCTGTGGCGGTCGCCACCGCGTATGACGGCCTCGTGGACATGGGATCCGTACATCCCTTTGCCTCCATGGGCCGGCAGCAGGGCCGGGTGGATGTTGAGGATCCGGTCGGGGAAGGCCTTCACCAGTGCGGAAGGCACTTTCCAGAGGAAGCCTGCCAGGACGATGAGGTCGATGCTGGCCGCCATCAGGTCGGGAAGGTGGCCATCGCCCCGGAAGAATCGTTCGCGCTCGAGGTTGAGGACCGGGACGCCCGCCTCCGCTGCCACTCCGATGACGCCAGCTTCGGGGCGGTTGCAGGCCACCAGGGAGACGCGGAACCGGGGATGCCCACGGAAGTGCCGGATCAGCTCCCGGGCGTTGGACCCCGCACCTGATGCGAATATGGCGATGTTGCCGCCGGACATGTCAAATTTCGTTGTCGGCCTCCTTGGGAAAGGAAATGACGCGGCCCCTGCCCATCATCCAGCGGAGAATCTTCCGCTCGTAGGCCCAGAAGAAAGGGAACTGACCGAATACCAGCGAGACCGCGAGGATGATGACCTGGTAGCCGAAGACCAGGATGGCGGCCCGCAGGAGGAATTTCCAGAGCCAGAAAGTCGAAGAGTCGAAACCCACCCAGGCCGTGATACCCCGGGAAATCCATGCCGTGAGGGTGCCTGTGACGGCAAAAGTGCAGAGAATAAGAAGTAATTGGAGATTGCTCTCCACCTTCCACTTGCGTTTCAGCCGTCCGAACATGGTTTTGTCAAAGTTGCTAAGGTAGCATAATGGGGGTTGCCTACACAATAACCGACAACCGTCCCGTCTGTTCGAAGAAGGAGGCGAAACCTTTCGACGAACGGCCTTAGAATGCACGTGCGAATGGGCTTCAGGCCTAAATTTTTGCCTTCAACCTTGATAGAATGTTAATTTCGTGACATAATTTTGCGCACCCGCAGCGCAGACCGGGAAATCCAACCAACCGTTCCGATTATGACGAGCCTCCGTTCCTTCCCCGGGAATATCCCCTGCCTCCTGTTGACCGCGTCACTGCTCCTGGCCCCCTCCTCGTCCCTCCGGGCGCAGGACGGCAAGCAGCTCTTCAATGCCAAATGTGCCTCCTGTCACGCGGTGGACAAGAATCTTGTCGGACCCGCCCTCAAGGGCGTGGAAGACAGGTGGCCCGACCGGGACAAGCTGTATGCCTGGATCAACAACAGCTCCGCGCTGATCAAGACGGGCTATCCCCGCGCCGTGGAGGTGTATAACCAGTTCAACAAGATCCAGATGACCGCCTTCCCAGAGCTGAAGCCGGCGGACATCGACGCGATCCTCGGATACATTGCCACGGCCGGCACCCCGAAACCCACCGAGGGTGGCGCTACGGGCGCCGCACCCACCGACGACTCCGGCTCCTCCGACAGCGGGCTCCTGTATGGCATACTGACCCTTGTCCTGGCCGTAGTGGCTCTCATCCTCCTGCAGGTCAACAGCAACCTCCGGAAGATGACGGACGAGAAGGAAGGCGCCGAGACTGCCGAGCCGATCCCCTTCTGGCGGAACAAGGCCTATATCGCGCTGGCGGCCATCATCCTCTTCATGGGCGGCGGATATATGACCTTCCAGTCGGCTCAGGGCCTAGGTCGCTCCAAGAACTACCAGCCCGAGCAGCCCATTTACTATTCCCATACCGTGCATGCGGGCATCAACCAGATCAGCTGCCTCTACTGCCATGGCGGCGCCCAGGACAGCAAACACGCCAACATCCCCTCGGTCAACGTGTGTATGAACTGCCACATGGCCATCAACGAATACGCCAAGGGCCCCAAGCTCTACCGCGAGGATGGCAAGGAGGTCGACGGCACCGCCGAGATCCGCAAGCTCTACCAGTACGCCGGATGGAACCCCGACACCAAAACGTACACCGGCCAGGGCAAGCCCATCGAGTGGATCCGGATCCACAACCTGCCCGATCACGTGTACTTTAACCACGCACAGCACGTGAAGGCCGGCAAGGTGCAGTGCCAGACATGCCACGGCGAGATCCAGAAGATGGGCGAAGTGTACCAGGCCTCCGACCTGAGTATGGGCTGGTGCATCAACTGCCACAGGGAGACCAAGGTGCAGTTCACTGACAACAAGTACTACAGCATCTACGAGAAATTCCACGAGGACATTAAGAATAAGCGTCTGGACAGCGTCACCGTCGAGAAGATCGGCGGCACCGAGTGTCAGAAGTGCCATTATTAATAAGATACCACCCCGCTCTTCCCGCCAGGGCTGGCGGGCGGGCCGGCGAACAACCCCATCGAACCTCACATTTGACATATGCAGCAGAAAAAGTACTGGCAGAACCTCGGTGAGTTGAAGGACAGCGACGCCTATCGGGACAGCCTGAAGGACGAGTTCGCGGAGGAGCTGCCGCAGGAGGCCGGTTCGGGCCTGGCGGAGGCGACGGCCCCGCGCCGCGACTTCCTCAAGTACGTAGGATTCAGCACGGCCGCCGCCATGGCCGCCGCCAGCTGCGAGATGCCTGTCAAGAAGAGCATTCCCTACCTCAACAAGCCCGAGAACACGATACCGGGCGTGGCCGACTACTACGCCAGCACCTGGGTACAGGATGGCAACGCCGTGCCCGTGGTGGTCAAGGTCCGCGACGGACGCCCCATTAAGATAGAGGGCAACGAGCTCTCCTCACTCACCGGCGGCGGCACGTCCGCTCAGGTGCAGGCTTCGGTTCTCGACCTCTACGACATGGCCCGCCTGCGTTTCCCCATCGCCGATGGCAAGGAAGTCACCAGCTTCGAGGCCTTCGACAAGATGGTATCGGCCGCCATGGCAGGCATCGGAAGCACCAAGGTCGTCCTGCTGACTTCTTCCGTGAGTTCGCCGACTACGCTGGCCGCCATCGCCAAATTCCTGGAGAAGCATCCCGGCAGTGAACACATCCAGTACGATGCCCTCTCCGCCAGCGGCATGCTGCTGGCCAACGAGTCCACCTACGGCCGGAAGGCCATCCCCGCCCATCGGTTCGACAAGGCCAAGGTGATCGTCAGCCTCGGGGCCGACTTCCTGGGCACCTGGCTGAACCCCGTCGAATTCTCGCGCCAGTACGCCGCAGGCCGCAAGGTCGTGCAGTCGAACCCCGAGATGAGCAAGCATATCCAGTTCGAGAGTATGCTCAGCCTCACCGGCGCCAACGCCGATGACCGCTACGTGCACCGTCCCAGTGAGACCGGCGCCGTGGCGCTTGCCCTGTACAACGCCGTCTCCGGCGCCACCGAGGCGAAACCCCTCGCCGATGAGCGCCTCAAAAAGGGCATTGCCCAGGCAGCCGCCGCCCTCAAGTCGGCACAGGGAGCCGCCCTCGTGGTCAGCGGCAGCAACGACCCCGACGTGCAGATCCTCGTCAATGCCATCAACGAGGCCGTGGGCGCCAACGGCACGACCATCGACTGGTCTGCCCCGCTGAACACCCGCAAGGGCAGCGACGCTGACATGGCCCGCCTCATCACCGAGATGAAGGACGGCAAGGTGGGCGCCCTGCTCGTACATGGCGTCAACCCCGCCTATGACTGCTTCGATGCGAAGGGCTTCGCCGACGGCCTCAAGAAGGTGGCTGTCTCCGTCTCGTTCAACGACCGCGAGGATGAGACGACCGAGCTCTGCAAATACGCCATCCCCGACCATCACTACCTCGAGAGCTGGGGTGACGCCGAGGCCAGGGCCGGACATGTCAGCTTCCAGCAGCCCACCATCGCACCGCTGTTCAAGACCCGCGCCTTCCAGACCTCTCTCCTCCTGTGGAGTGGCGACGCCACCAACTATTCCGACTTCTTCAAGGCCTACTGGGTCGGCAAACTAGGCAGCCAGGAAGCCTTCGACAAGGCACTCCAGGACGGTGTGCTGACCCCCCAGCCCGGTGCCGCGGCAGCAGCCTCCTTCAGCGCTGCAGAGGTGGTCCCCGCCGCCAACAGGGTATCGTCCGCCAAGAAGGGCGGGAAGACGGAGCTCGCCCTCTACGCCAAGGTCTCCCTGGGCAGCGGCAAGAGCGCCAACAACCCCTGGCTGCAGGAGATGCCAGATCCCATCACCAAGGCCACCTGGGACAACTACGCGATGATCTCCTACGCCAAGGCGAAGGAGCTCGGCATAGCCATCGACGACAACTACGAGGTGGAGGCCACCAAGCCTACCATCCGGGTCAAGGCCGGAGGCCGCGAGCTCACCCTCCCCGTGTTGGCCATCCCCGGGATGCATCCCGACGTCATCGCCGTCGCCGTCGGCTACGGTCGCAGCGAGAAGGCCGGCAAGGCGGCCGCCAACGTAGGTACCAACGTCTATCCGCTGGTTTCTTTCAACGGCAGGACCTTCGACTACCATGTCGCCGACGTGGCCTGCGAGCGGACCGGTGAGGACTATCTCATCGCCTACACGCAGACCCACAACCAGTACGAGGGCCGCAAGGAGGTCGTACGCGAGTATGCACTGAGCGAGCTCAAGAGCCATCCCAAGATCCTCCTCGAGCAGCGCGAGAAGCTGGCGGAGGACTATGCCAAGAAGACCGGCGACTACCGCGTCGAAGGTACGCTCTATCCCAACTATCCCTACCCCGGCCCCAAGTGGGGTATGAGCATCGACCTGAACACCTGCACGGGATGCGGTGCCTGCACCGTCGCCTGCACTGCCGAGAACAACGTGGCCGTCGTCGGCAAGAGCGAGGTCCTGCGTAACCATGAGATGCACTGGCTCAGGATCGACCGCTACTTCGCCACCTACCGCGACGACTCCGGCAAGGACGACCTCGACAGCCTGAACGTGGTGTTCATGCCGATGATGTGCCAGCACTGCGACAATGCACCGTGTGAGAACGTTTGTCCGGTCAACGCCACCAACCATAGCAGCGAGGGCATCAACCAGATGACCTACAACCGCTGCATCGGCACCCGCTACTGCGCCAACAACTGCCCCTTCAAGGTCCGCCGCTTCAACTGGGCCGACTACACCGGCGCCGACAGCTTCCCCAACAACCAGGAGGAAGGCAAACTCGACCCGGCCGTGTTCCAGATGAACGACGACCTCACCCGCATGGTGCTGAACCCCGATGTCACGGTGCGTTCGCGCGGCGTCATAGAGAAGTGTTCCTTCTGCGTGCAGCGCCTGCAGGAGGGCAAGCTCAAGGCCAAGAAGGAGGACCGTCCGCTCGAGACGGGTGCAGAGGGCAAGTGGGACGTCCGCACCGCCTGCCAGCAAGCCTGTCCGACGAACGCCATCGTCTTCGGCAACGTCAACGACCCCAAGAGTCCCGTGTCGAAGATCCGGAACGAGGAGCAGACCGCGCGCGTGTTCTACTCGCTCGAGCAGCTCCACGTGCTGCCCAACGTGAGCTACCTCGCCAAGGTGCGCAACACCGACCGTCACGTCGGCCTGGCTGCGGCGCATGCCGAAGGGCATGCCGAAGGCGCGGACAAGGCCGAGCCGGCACATTGATAGAGACCAAACCGCAAGTACGTCCGATAAACAACTGATACATGAGCTTGATCAAGTACGAATCGCAGGTACGGGAGCCGCTGATCGACGGGCACAAGACCTACCATGACGTCACGGAGGACATCTGCCACACGATCGAGGCCAAGCCCACTCGGCTTTGGTACATCGGCTTCTACATCTCCGTCGCACTCCTGCTGTTCGGGGTATACTCCGTCTACCGCGAGGTGACCTACGGCATCGGCCAGTGGAACCTCGGACGTACCGTGGGCTGGGGATGGGACATCACCAACTTCGTATGGTGGGTGGGCATCGGTCACGCCGGTACCCTTATCTCGGCGATCCTGCTGCTCTTCCGCCAGCGCTGGCGCACGGGCGTCAACCGCGCCGCGGAAGCCATGACCATCTTCGCCGTCATGTGCGCGGGCCAGTTCCCCATCTTCCACATGGGACGCGTATGGATGGCCTTCTTCACGCTGCCCTACCCCAACACCCGCGGACCCCTCTGGCCCAACTTCAACTCGCCGCTGATGTGGGACGTGTTCGCCATCTCGACCTACTTCACCGTCCTGATCCCCGACCTGGCCACCATACGTGACCGTGCGCGCACCAAGCTGCGCAAGCATCTGTATGGAATTGCCTCCTTCGGCTGGACGGGCAGCACCAAGCACTGGCAGCGCCACGAGAGCCTCTCGCTGGTACTGGCCGGCCTCTCGACCCCCCTTGTACTCTCCGTGCACACGATCGTATCGTTCGACTTCGCCACCTCCATCGTGCCCGGATGGCATACCACCATCTTCCCGCCCTACTTCGTGGCCGGCGCCATCTTCTCCGGCTTCGCGATGGTGCAGACGCTGATGCTGGTGATGCGCAAGGTGATGCGACTCGAGTCGTACATCACCGTCAGCCACATCGAGGTGATGAACAAGGTCATCGTCCTCACCGGCTCCATCGTGGGCTGCGCCTACCTGACGGAGCT
>RGVM01000117.1 GCA_010027295.1 Chitinophagia bacterium | reverse complement strand
GGCATACGCCCTGGCATGCCGACCAGTACTACTGGCCTCTGAGCAGCGACCGGACGGTGACGGCCTGGATTCCACTTCAGGACACGCCGCTGGAGCTCGGCCCGCTCGAATTCAGCGCCGGCAGCCAGGCACTCACCGAGGGACGCGATAAGGAGATCGGCGACGAGAGCCAGGCCCTGCTGCAGCGGCTGCTGTCGGATAGGGGCTTCCGGCATGTCGTCGAGCCCTTCGCAGAAGGCGATGTCAGCTTCCATCTCGGATGGCTCTACCACCGGGCGGGTCCAAACGTCACCGACCGCATGCGCAAGGTGATGACGATGATCTACATGGATGCCGACATGCGGCTCGTGCCGCCCGTCAATCGGCACCAGCAGGCCGACTGGGACGCATGGTGCCCCGGGGTGTCCATGGGTGAGACGGTCGCCTCTCCGTTGAATCCCGTCATCTATCCCTGATCTCGGCCTCCAGGCTCAGCTTCTGGAACTCGGCCGGCGTGCGGCCCGTCACCTGTTTGAAGTATCGGAAGAAGTTGGAGTAGTTGACGAAGCCACTCTCCTCTATCACTTGCGAGATGCTAAGGCTCGACTCCGACAGGAGCTTGCAGGCCTGCCGGATGCGTACCTCGTGCAGGAAGGCCGTGTAGGTCTTGCCCGTCTTGTTCTTGAAGTAGCGGCAGAAAGAGTGTTCGCTGAGGTGGGCCACCGACGCGATCTCACGTGTCTGTATCTTCCTGCGGAAGTTCTGCAGCGTGAACGCGTACACGTCGTTGAGGCGGTCCTCGTTCGGGTCGTCCGTCTCCGCGGTGAAGCCCGGCGGCAGCAGTGGGCGCAGCTGCCTCGTCCTGGCCAGCTGTGACAGTGCCTGCAGCAGCAAAATGAATCTTTCCGGACCCTTCGCCTCGAGCATGCGCCGCATCAGCGAGGGCAGTTCCGACTGACCGGCTCCCTTCAGCACCAGTCCCCGTTGAGCCTTCTGCAGTAGCTCCCTCACTGGCTTCATGTCAGGCTGTTCAAGGAAGTCGCGGCCCCAGAGGTCGGGTGTGAAGTGCAGCACGAGGATGCGGACAGGCAGCTTCCGGTTGAGGAATTTCTCGTCGTTGCGGAAGAGGTGCGGAATGTTGCTGCCCAGTAGGAACAGGTCTCCCTCCTCGATGGCCTGTACCTTGTCGCCGATGATGGCCATGCCATCGCTTCGCTCAAAGTACACCAGTTCCACTTGCGGGTGGTAGTAGCAGCGGCTGCGGACATGCGCCACCACCTGCTCGCGGATGATGTAGCTGCTGCCCGAGTCTATCTTCAGGAAGATGGGTTTCATGGCTCGGAAATGCAGGTGCATGTTACTGAGATTTCCGGTCTCGCGGAACCTGTCCGGAAGGGGGTTTTTCAATATGCCAAAATCGTACATGATTTCGCCATCGATTCCGTCCGAGGCGCTCTTGAATAGCAGTTAATTTGATATGGGATGCGAATTGCGCATGCCCGCCAAAACCCACAAACCGACTGCCATGCACGCATCGAACCCTCAGGGGCCCCTCCGCTTCCTTTCGCGGACCATGCCCAGGATCCTCCTCTCCGCGCTCCTCGCATGCACGCTGACGGTGCTGCATGCGCAGCAGAAGACCGTCACCGGCGTCGTGCGCGATGCCGCGGGCAAGCCCGTTTCGGGAGCAAGCGTCGTCGTCTCCGGTACCGGAAGGGGCACTGCCACCGACGCATCGGGACGCTTCAGCCTCCAGGTGTCGGACAACGCGGTCCTCACCATCTCCTCGACCGGCTTCGCGACACGCAGCCTCTCCGTGAAGGGCCGCAGCGAAGTGACCGTGGATCTCCCCGCCGAGTCGGCAAGCCTCAACGAGGTCGTCGTCGTCGGCTACGGCACGCAGCGCAAGAAGGACCTCACGGGTGCCGTGCGAAAGGTCAATATTGAAGGCACGCCCGTCTCGACCATCACGAACATCAGTCCCCTGCAGGCCATTCAGGGCACGCCCGGTGTGAACATCGGCGCAGTGGCCGTCGCGGGCGGTGCCCCCTCGGTGCTCGTCCGCGGCCAACGCTCCCTGGCGGCCTCCAACGCTCCGCTGATCGTGCTCGACGGGGTCATCTTCGGAGGCAGCCTCAACGAGATCAACACGCAGGACATCGCCTCCTTTGACATCCTCATGGATGCCAGCGCCGCCGCCATCTACGGTTCTCGCGCCGCCAACGGGGTCATCATGATCACCACCAAGCGCGGCAAGACCGGCAAGCCCCAGATCAACGTCACCAACAACTACGGCGTCCAGAGCTGGACAACAAGGCCAGACATGCGCAAGGGCGAGGACTTCATAAAATGGCGGACCGACAACCGCCGCCTCGCCGGACAGGCCGACCTGTCCGTCGAGAAGGTGCTCGACGCGAAAGAGGTCATCGCCTACAAGGCCGGCCAGCAGATCGACTGGCTCAAGGAAGTCACTCAGCCCGCCCCGCTCAACGACCTCAACGTGAACGTCTCCGGACGCTCCGATAATGTCAACTACTACGTCTCAGCCGGCTACCTGCGGCAGAAGGGGGTGCTCGACAACGACAACTTCACCAAGTACACCGTCACCGCAAAGCTTGACGCCAAGATCACCGACTGGCTCGACTACGGCATCAGCTATTATCACGCCTCCCGCGACTACTCCGGCACGCCGCCCGACATGGCGCAGGCCACCATCGGCACCCCCTATGCCTACAAGTGGAAGGACGAGGCGCGCCGCATCCTCGACCGCTACCCCACGCCCGCCAACCTCATCAACCCCTACTGGGGCGATGCCAACAGCCCCGGCCTCTACGATGACAACCTGGAGAAGTACACCAGCAACCGCATCATCGGCTACCTCAGCGCAGATGTCCCCAAGGTAAAGGGCCTCAACTACCGCATCAACATAAATAAATACAAGTCGGAGTTCACCAGCGGCAGCTTCCGGCATGAGACCTACTTCATCAACCCCGACAACCCGGCCGACATCGCCAACCCCGCCAAGTACCTGGCCAGCACCTACGGCAGCATGGCACACCTCACCACCAACGCGTGGGAGATACAGAACCTTCTGACCTACAAGCGGCTCTTCGGCCGCCACAGCGTCGACGCCCTCGCCGGCTACCAGCGCGACTACAGCACCAACTCGCGCGTCGGCACCTCGGCCAGCGATTTCGCAAGCGCAGGCACCACCGTGCTCGGCTATTACGGCCTCAACCTGGGCAACCCCGCCAATCAGCGCGTGTCGTCCACCATCAGCGAGCTGGCAAACCTCGCCTACCTCGGCCGGATGAACTACAACTTCGACGACAAGTACTACCTCACCGTCAACTACCGCCGCGACGGCTACTCCGCCTTCGCCCCGGGCAACAAGTTCGCCGACTTCTACGGAGGCGCCGTGGCCTACGCCATCAGCCAGGAGGACTTCTTCCGCAAAGCCCTCCCGCAGGTCAACTACCTGAAGCTTCGCATGGCCTACGGCCAGAACGGCAACCAGGGCATCGACCCCTACGAGACCCTAGCGAACATCGCCTCCGGCACCACCGTCTTCGGCACCACGAGCTCGCTCTTCATCTACCAGAGCAGCCTCGCCAACAAGCGCCTCTCCTGGGAGAAGACCACCACCCTCAACGCAGGCCTCAACTTCTCCATCCTCGACAACCGCATCTCAGGTGACCTGAACCTCTACAAGAGCAAGACCACCGACCAGCTCCTCACCCGCTCGCTGCCCTTCCTCACCGGCTTCAACTCCGTGAGGACGAACATCGGCCGCGTCGACAACAAGGGCTTCGAAGTCTCCCTCACCGGCGTCATACTCGCCCCCAAGAACAAGAACGCGCTCCGCTGGGAAACGACCCTCAACGTCTGGGCCAACCGCAACAAGATCGTCAGCCTTACTGGGATCGACGCCAACGGTGACGGCATCGAGGATGACGACGTGGGCAACCGCTGGTTCATCGGACACCCTATCGGGGCCGTGTTCGATTACCGCGTCGACGGCATCGTGCAGGCAGGCGACGCCGACTACATCGCCAAGTTCGGCGCCAAGCCCGGCGACCTCAAGATCCAGGACCTCAACGGCACCGTCCGTGGCGACGGCAAGCCCGACGGTAAAATCAACTCCCTCGACCGCACCATCGTAGGCTACGTGCAGCCACGCTACAGCTGGAGCTTCGCCAACACCCTCAGCTACGGCAACTGGCAGCTCTACTTCAACTTCAACGCCATCCGCGGCGGCGGCTCCTCCAACTACTACATGGCGGCTAACTCCACCTACAACCTCACCGCCTTCGGCAACAACCAGCAGCAGAACTGGCTGAACCAGACCTACTGGACGCCCGAGACGCCCAGCAACACCTTCACGCGGCCCAACTACTCCAACCCTTACGGTTACACCTACCCGAAGGACAGGAGCTTCATCCGCCTGCAGGATGTCAGCCTCCAGTACGCACTCGACCCCAAGCTGCTCTCCCGCCTACGTATGAGCGGCCTCAGGTTCTACCTGTCGGCCAAGAACCCCTACCTGTTCACCGACTGGCTGGGCATGGACCCGGAGAATGCCGGCGCCCTGGGCAGGGCCAACCCCCTCTTCCGGACCATCAACTTCGGCACCAACCTGAGTTTCTAACACCGAAATACCTTTCGACATGAAACCCCGCATACACGTCATCGCAACCCTGCTGCTCGCCACCACCCTCGGCGGCTGCAAGAAGGACGCGGAATTCCTCAACGAGGTTCGCAAGGACGGCCTGACGGTCGACAACGCCCTCATCACCAAGTCGCAGTTCGACCTCGCCCTCAACGCCTGCTACCGCCAGCTGCAGTACTTCTACAACTCGACCGACGGCTGGACCGACTTCTGGCACCTCGGCGTCAACTTCGACGTGGCCGCCACCACCACCGTCTACATCGCCGACCCCAACGCGCCCTGGGTCAACTACTCCAAGATCAACTCGCAGGACCCACAGTCGGCCAAGTGGTGGAACTGGAACTACGCCATCGTCAAGTACGCCAACACCGTGATCGCCGGCGTCGACAACCCGCTGGCCACCATCACCCCCGACGAGAAGAACGCCCTGCTGGCCGAGGGCCGCTTCCTCCGCGCCTGGGCATATCGTAATCTAAACATCGCCTTCGGGGGCGTACCCATCCTCAAGGGACCGGTAGTTGAGCCCAAGGTCGACTTCGTCCGCAACACTCCTGCCGAGTGCTATGACTTCATCCGGCAGGACCTCGAGTTCGCCCGCACCAACCTGCCCATCTCCACCGCCACGCCCGGCAAGGTGGTCCGCGCCGCAGCCGACCACCTGCTCGCCGAGATCCTCATCATCCTCAAGGACTACGACGGTGCCATCGCCGCCGCCACCCGCGTCATCAACGGCACCGACGGCGCCTACAACCTCATGAACACGCGCTTCGGGGCAAGACGCACCGAGACGATGACCACCCGCGGCACGCCGACCGACTACTACTGGGATCTCCACGAGATCAACAACACCGACTATCAGATGGGCAACCGCGAAGCCATCTGGGTGGCCCAGTTCGAGCGCAACGTCCCCGGAGGCGGCATTGCCTATCCCACCCTCGGCAACTGGATGGTGCAGGGCCGAGCCTACTGGTGCCGCCACTGGCTCTTCGCCAAAGCCGGTCTCAATGTGGCAGGCGCATCCGACAGCGTCGGCCGCGGCGCCTCCTTCATACGAGGTACGGACTACTCCAACTGGACCGTTTGGGCAAACAGCGGCATTACCGACATCCGCAACAACGAGACTAACATCCGCCGCAAGTTCTACTTCGGGACCAACATCGCCGCCGCAGGAGGCCAGCCTGCCTACGCCAAGGGAACCCTCATACCCAAGTCGTTCCTCACCGCATATGAGGACACGATGTGGTACATCTATCCCAACTGGACCAAGTTCGGCACCGACAAGCATGCCGGCGGCGACTTCATCTACGGTTATACCAAGGACCAGTACGTGATGCGCCTCCCTGAGACCTACCTCCTGCGTGCCGAGGCCTACCTCGCCAAGGGTGACAAGGTCAGCGCCGCCGCCGACGTCAACGTCATCCGAACCCGCGCCCAGGCCCCCCTCGCCACCGCCGCCGAGATGAGTCTCGACTACATCCTCGACGAACGGGTCCGCGAACTCTACGGCGAGGAGTACCGCATGCTCACCCTCATGCGCCTCGGCCTCGTCTTCGACCGCGTCAAGAAATACGGCGAGGTCAACCAGCGTGCCAGTGTGCAGACATTCAACAACCTCCTGCCCATCCCGCAGGGTGAGATCGACAAGAATATCGGGGCCAAGCTCGCGCAGAACCCCGGCTACTGATATTCATCGTCATCTAAAAAAGGCCGTCCGCCATGCGGACGGTCTTTTTTTTGTCCCCTTGCGTACCTTCCATGCATGACGAATCAACATCCATCGGCCACGCATGGCAAAGGACATGGCGCAACGGTCCGTACCCCTGCGGTCCTGCTCATCCTGGCATGCCTTGTGACATCCGCACAGGCTGTCCGGGGCCAGGCTGTCTTCTTCACCAACGGGGCAAAGGCGATGGACGTGACGGCACGCGAAGTCACCGCCTGGACAAGGCTCTGCGCCTCCGCGCATCCCAACCCCGTGGTGCATGGCCGACAGGAAAAAGTGTTCCGACATCCGGTCGGCTTCGATGAGCAGATGCCCGTCGAGCGCATGGACGGCGGCGTGGCGGGAACGGAGGGACAGGTACGGTTCACCGTCTCGGGCGACGGACGCACCCTTTCCTCCGGGTGGCTCCAGGCCTCCCCGGAGCGCGACTTCACGGCCTTCCACCATTTCGCGGGACTTCGGCCGGGCACCGCCTACCGGCTCCTGGTGGAAGGCAGGAAGGCCCCCAGGAGCCCCATCAGCCTCACAGAGACCTCCTTCCGCACGGCACCCGATACGGCACTGGCGGCCGACCTGCACATCACTACCTCCACCTGCCAGTACTTCTGGAGCTTCGACGACTCGACAAGGGGCTTCCACACCTACCTCTCGATGGCGGCCCTGCGGCCCGACCTCTACGTACAGACCGGCGACTACGTCTACTACGACAAGCCCGGTCCCCTGGCCACCACGGCCGAGAAGGCCCGCCACAAATGGCATGCGATGGACGGATGGCCCTCGCTTAGGGCCTTCTATGCCCAAACCCCCGTCTGGATGCTGAAGGACGACCACGACCTCATCTCGGATGACGCCTTCCCCGGTTCCAAGCCCTACGGCGACATCACGGTGGACCTGGGCCTCCGCATCTGGCATGAGAACGTACCCCTGCGCGACAAGCCCTACCGGACCGTCCGCCTCGGGCGCGACCTGCAGCTATGGTTCCTCGAGGGTCGCGAGTACCGCAGTCGCAACGACATGCCCGACGGCGCCGGCAAGAGCATCTGGGGCGATGCGCAGAAGGCATGGCTCGAACAGACCCTCTCGGC
>RGVM01000116.1 GCA_010027295.1 Chitinophagia bacterium | reverse complement strand
ACCCTGAGGCGACGCTCGTCTGGGTACCCGGCGGCGGCATAAGCTCGGCGAGCCGAAGGGGCGGCGGCGGAAACGCCTCCGGCGGCGGTTTCTTCCTCACCTCCGCCAGCCACGGGGGCATACCCTCCGACCCTCGGAACACCCTGAACGCAAGCCTGTCCTATTCAACCGTCGTCAACAAGGACCTGCAGGTGGCCCTGCTCACCGACGTCGTGGCTCAACAGGGATACCTCGGACTCCCGTTCCACCGCGTCTATTGGAAAGACGGCAGCGTACACGTGGAGAAACTGCCCACCTCGCGCATGAAGCTGCCCATCGGCGCCCGGCTGAGCTACTATGCCGGCGACAGGGTCATCCTGCGCGCATACTACCGATTCTATACCGACACATGGGGCATCCATGCCCACACGGCGAGCCTGGAAGTGCCGGTGAAAGTGACCCCCTTCCTCTCGCTCAGCCCCTTCTTCCGATACCACACACAAACCGCCGCCACCTGGTTCGCACCCTACCAGGCGCATACATCGGCGGATGCCTTCTACACCAGCAACTACGACTACTCCGCCTTCGACGCACGGTTCGTGGGACTCAACCTGCGCCTCTCTCCGCCATCCGGAGTGATGGGCTTGAAACGTTTCAGCCTCTTAGAGCTCCGCGGCGGTCATTATGTGCAGACCACGGGACTGACATCGAACACTGTCTCCGTCAATTTGCGGTTCAAGTAATGACGGAAAGATCGGAAGAGGCCGAAGGCCTCCTTTGACCTTCGGTCCCCCTGTCCCTGGTCATGCCTACGGCAAGCGCGTGCAGACTTAGAAAATCATGTCACCGAAGTCGCCCTCCCATTCCTCTGGACCTGCCTCCATATGTTCCAGTATTTCTTCCCGAAAAGGAACCCAAGCCTGTTCTTTGGGATCGAAATAGGAGGCCTTGTCCCGCCCCAGGAAGAGCTTGTAGTCGAACCGCCTTTCTCCGGTAACGACGTAGCCCGGATAATACCAGTCGAAGCCCCGCGCCTTGATCAAGTCTATCGTCAGCAGGATGAGGTACTTGCCCAGACTGTAGCGGGCGTAGTCGGGGTCGTAGAAATGCAGGATGGAGGCGGTGGCTCGCGCCCCCAAGTCAAAGATGCCCATCGCCACCATCTTGTTCCCATCGCTGACGATGAGTGCGTTCGTATCGTAGATGGTGCCCGAGAGGGGATCCGACTCACCATACAGCGCATCCGTGATGGAAGGGTACCCTTCAAAGGGCACCGACGCCAGATAGCGGCGATAGAGCTCTTCTGAGGATGCATCCGGATGGAAGGAGGATTGCAGGCGTACCTGGAGATGGCGGGCACGGCGACGGATCCGGGCATGCGAATCGTGCTCCGCCAGGTCATTGACGGGAAACCTCAGCCACCAGACCGGGCAGAAATCCATCACCGACTCCCGGAAGGAATGGGTGATCGTGAATATCGACTGCTGCATGCGATACCAGCCCCTGGCCAGGTAGTCGTCCAGCTCCGGGCCCGTTAGCCCGGTCGGGTGATGCATGTTCCGGTACGCCATACAGCTCTGTCCCTGCAAATTACCCCCTTCCTCCATGAGACGAAAGAACCCGCTCCTGACATTTTTTTACCCGGATTCCGAATATACCTATCTTTGTTAATCATTCAGTTAAACCATATGGAAAGTACGGCAACGGCGGCTCCCACGGAGGAGCGGATCCTGGAGGCGGCCTCGAAGGTCTTCCGGCAACGGGGCTTCGACGGGGCTCGGATGCAGGAGATCGCCGACGAGGCGGGCATCAACAAGGCCCTGCTGCACTACTACTTTCGGAGCAAGGAACAGTTGTACGAGCAGGTGTTCCGGGCGAGTGCGAAAGAGTTCTTCGGAAGCATCCTAATTATATTACGCTCGGAGGAGCCCCTTCGGGAGAAGGTCGTCCGCCTTTGCGAACTCTACGTCACGGTCGGCCTCGAGCACCCTTACATCCCCGTTTTCATCATCACGGAAGCCCACCGCAAGGGGGCCGGCTTTGTCGCCCGCATGCTTTCTGAGGAGGGCGTGCTGCCCGACTTCGAACCCATGCGCCGCCAGATCGCAGAGGAGGCGGCTGCCGGCCGCATTCGTCCGATCGCAGTCGAGCAGCTCATGATGGACATCCTTGGCCTTTGCCTATTCCCCGCGATCGCCCGGCCCATGATGCAGCGCATGATGGGTATTTCGGACGAGGGCTTCCGCCAAGCGCTCGAGTTGAGGCGCAGCCGGGCGTCCCGGATGATCATCAATTCCCTATACAATCCAGCAGGATGAGTGTCCATTCCACATTTCAAGTCATCTGCCTGGCGGGCCTCCTGGCAGCTCCGTCGGGCCTCAGGGGCCAGTCGTTCACGCTATCCATGGCAGAGGAGCGGGCTCGTAAGCATTTCCCCGCCCTGCGACAGCAGGCCCTTGCCCGGCAGGCACGCGACATCACGGCCTCCAATCTGATGAAGGGCTATCTGCCGCAGGTCAGTCTGGGCGGTCAGGCGACCTACCAGTCCGACGTGACACAGCTGCTCATTCCGAACGCACCCTTCAAGGTTGAGCCATTGTCAAAGGACCAGTACCGGCTGACGGTGGACGTCGCGCAGACGCTCTTCGATGGGGGTTGGACGCGTGCGCAGTTGGGCATCGCCGAAGTACAGTCGCAGCTGGAGGAGGGCCGTGCCGAGGTGGACCTGCACCGGTTGCGGCAGCAGGTGCAGGCCTTATATTTCGGCATCCTGCTCTCCGATGCGATGGCGGCTCAGACGGACGTCCTGAAGGCCGACATCGACGAGGGCATCCGCAAGGTATCGGCCCAGGTGGAGGGCGGCACGGCCTTCCGCTCCGCCCTGGACGCGCTGAAGGCGGAAGCCCTCCGGGCCGAGCAGCGGCGCATAGAGGTCGCCGCCTCGCGCAGGGGATTGTCGGAGGCCCTTGGCATCCTGACCGACACGGTCCTGGGAGAGGCTGTGCGTTTAGAAATCCCCCCTTCTCCGTTCGGAGGGACGGAGACGATTCAGAGGCCAGAACTCGAACTCTTCCGCCTCCAGGCCTTGCTGGGGGAACAACAGAAGTCGCTCACCGACGCGCGCCTCAGGCCCCGCACCAGCCTATTCCTCACGGGCGGCTACGGCAGGCCGGGCCTAAACATGCTCAAGAACAGCTTCGAGCCCTACGGCATCGGCGGACTGCGCTTCCAGTGGAACCTCGGGGCCCGCTATACGGCACACGGAGAGAAGGCCCTCGCCGATATCGGCATACGGAACGCTGGTCTGCAAGCGGAGGCCTTCCGCCTCCAGACCGAATCTCAGGCACGCCAGCAGCGAGCCGACATAGACAGGCTCTCCCGCCTCACGGACGCCGACCGCTCCATCATAGCCCTCCGCACCTCCGTCAAGCAGGCCGCCCTGGCGCAACTCGAAGCGGGCGTGGCCACGGCGGCCGACTACCTCCGCGAGGTGAACGCCGAGGATATGGCAAGGCAGACCCTCCGACTCCATGAGCTGCAGCTTGTACAATCGCGTGTCGCCCTTGCCTGGACACTGGGCTCTGACCGGCCTTCCACCGACGGATCCTCCACCAAATGACCCAATCACAGATCATGAGATACCTCCCACTCATCGCCATCCTCTGCCTTTCCTGCCGACAGGGGAACGAAGCTTTCGACGCACAGGGTAGCTTCGAGGCCGAAGAAGTCCTCGTCTCCCCAGAGGCCAGTGGCCGCATCGTCGAATGGAAGGTCGCCGAGGGCGATAGCCTGGCCGCCGGCGACACCGTCGGCCGCATCGAGGGGCGCAGCCTGGAGCTGCAGCGCGAACAGGCCGAAGCCTCGCTCAGAGCCTTGCAGGAGCGCACGACAGACCCCGCGCCGCAGGTGGCCCTGCTGAACGACCAGCTCGCCGTACAGCAGGCACAGCTCGACAACCTGGTGCGGGAGCTCGCAAGGGCGGAGGGGCTCCTCAAGAAGGACGCCGCCACCGGCAAGCAGGTCGACGACCTGCGCTTCCAGCTCGAGTCGGTCCGTCGCCAGATGGCCGTCACCCGCCAGCAGGTTGCCGTGCAGCGCGCCCTCACCGCCAACCAGAACCGGGCCGCCCTCAGCGAGACCGAACCGCTGCGCAAGCGGGCCGAACAGCTCGAGGACCAGCTGCGTCGCACCGGCATCGTGAACCCCGCCGCCGGAGTCGTCATCGCCACCTATACCAACATCGGCGAGACGGCCGTCCCGGGGCGCCCGCTGTACAAGGTGGCCGACCTGCACGAACTCACCCTGCGCGCCTACGTCACCGGCGACCAGGCGTCGACACTCTCCGTAGGCAGGAAGGTGAAGGTGTTCACCGACCGCGGGGCCGACGACTACGCCGAACACGCCGGCACCCTCACCTGGATATCACCAAGGGCCGAGTTCACCCCCAAGACCATCCAGACGAAGGACGAGCGCGCCAACCTCGTGTATGCCGTCAAGGTGCGCGTCCCGAACGATGGCACGCTTCGCATCGGCATGTACGGCGAGATACGCTTCTGAACATGGACGCGATCACGATACGGGATGTCTCAAAGGCCTATGCTGCCGGCAAGGCCCGCACCGAGGCCCTGCGCGGTGTCAGCCTCGACGTGGCCGACGGGGAGCTCTTCGGACTCATCGGGCCCGACGGGGCAGGCAAGACCTCCCTCTTCCGCATCCTGACGACACTGCTGCTGCCCGACGCGGGACACGCTTCCGTGAACGGACTCGATGTGGTGAAAGACTACCGCCGCCTGCGCACACAGCTCGGCTACATGCCCGGCAGGTTCTCGCTCTACACCGACCTCACGGTGGAGGAGAACCTGGCCTTCTTCGCCAGCATCTTCGACACCGACATGCGGGAGAACCTGCATCTCGTACAGGACATCTACACACAGATAGAGCCCTTCCGGCGCTTCCGTGCGGGCAACCTCTCTGGCGGCATGAAGCAGAAGCTGGCCCTTTGTTGCGCCCTGATCCACCGTCCGCGCACCCTCTTCCTGGACGAGCCCACCACAGGCGTCGACGCCGTCTCCAGGAAGGAGTTCTGGGAGATGCTCAAGCGGCTGAAGGCCCAGGGACTCACCATCGTGGTCTCGACGCCCTACATGGACGAGGCCTCGCTCTGCGACCGAGTCGCCCTGATACAGCAGGGCCGCATCCTCCGCGTCGACACGCCCGAAGGTGTGCGCCGCGGATACGGCAGGAGGGTGATGGCCGTGAAGGGGCCCGGCATGCTACGCACGCTGGAACGACTCGAAGGAGTCGATGGTGTGGTCGACGCCTACCCCTTCGGCGAGCGTGTGCATGCGGTGGTGGCCGTTGATCCCGACCGGATAGTCTGGCCGGAAGAACTCGAGGCCGTCGAAGTGACGCCCGACATCGAGGATTGCTTCATCTCGCTCATGAAGGAAAGCCATGACTGAAGACGTCATACAGGCCGAGGGACTCACGCGGCGCTTCGGCGACTTCACCGCCGTGGACGCCATCTCACTGTCGGTTGCCCGCGGTGAGATCTTCGGCTTCCTGGGCGCCAACGGCGCCGGGAAGACGACGGCCATGCGAATGTTCTGCGGCCTGCTGAAGCCCAGCGCAGGGAAGGCGCGAGTGGCCGGCTATGACGTATGGACGGAGACGGAGGCCATTAAGCGAAGTATCGGCTATATGAGCCAGCGCTTTTCGCTGTACGACGACCTCTCCGTCGTCGAGAACATCCGTTTCTACGCCGGCATCTACGGCCTCGGACGGGCCGAGGTGCGCGAGCGGGGCGACAGGATGCTGGAGGAGCTGGGACTCACAGCGGAGCGCAAGGCGCTGGTACGAAGCCTTCCTCCGGGATGGAAACAACGGCTGGCATTCTCTGTGGCCATCCTACACGAGCCCGGCATCGTCTTCCTCGACGAGCCGACCGGAGGCGTGGACCCCATCACGAGGCGAGAGTTCTGGAAGATGATCTATCGTGCCGCCGACAGGGGCATCACGGTATTCGTCACCACCCACTATATGGACGAGGCCGAATACTGCGACCGCGTCTCGATCATGGTCGACGGGCGCATAGAGGCACTGGACACCCCGGCGGGCCTGAAGCGTGAACACGACACGGACAGCATCAATGAGGTTTTCCTAAGGCTCGCCAGACAGGCCCGTCGCACCGAATGAAGCAGACCGCATGAAACAGTTCCTGCAATTCGTCAAAAAGGAATTCATCCATATCCTGCGGGACCCGCGGACGCTGATCATCCTCGTCGGCATGCCCATGGTGCAGATCCTCATCTTCGGCTTCGCCCTCACCAACGAGGTGAAAAACGCCCGCTTCGTGTATGTCGACCACTCGGGAGATCCTATGTCGCACCGGCTCATCCAGCGGCTGGAGGCCAGCCGATACTTCGAGTCGGCCGGAGCCGTCACCGGACCGGAGGGGATCGACAGGGCCTTCCGGAGAGGCGTTTGCCGCATCGCCCTCGTGGTGCCGGCCGATTTCGAGGCGGCGACTCGGAGGCCCGACGGTGCCACCGTACAACTCATCGCCGACGCGAGCGACCCCAACACCGCCAACACCCTGGTCAACTACGCGGAAGCCGTCGTGGCCGACTTCTCGCGGGAGCTGGCGGGACCGGCGCAGCCCCCCTTCTCGATCCGCAGCGAGACGCGCATGCGCTACAACCCCCAGCTTAAGGGCGCCTACAACTTCGTGCCCGGTGTGATGGCGATGGTGCTGCTGCTGGTATGCACGATGATGACGGCCCTGACGGTCGTGCGTGAGAAGGAGATGGGCACCATGGAGGTCATGCTCGTCTCGCCCATGCGCCCTCTCCGGATCATCCTGGCCAAGGCGGTACCCTACCTGCTGGTGTCGTTCTTCAACATCACCACCATCCTGCTGCTGAGCGTGTTTGTACTCGACGTGCCGATACGCGGCCATGTGGGACTGCTTTTCGCCGAGAGCGCCCTGTTCACGGGTGTGGCGCTCTCGCTGGGACTTTTGATTTCCACGGCCACCGCCTCGCAGCAGACGGCCATGTTCATCTCGCTGATCGGCATGTTCCTGCCCACCATCATGCTCAGCGGCTTCATGTTCCCGATAGAGAACATGCCCCTGCCGCTGCGCGTACTGTCGAACGTCGTCCCGGCCCGCTGGTTCTTCGTCATCGTGCGGTCCGTGATGATCAAGGGTACGGGCATCGCCGCCGTCTGGAAGGAAACCCTTGTGCTGGCGGGCATGTTCGTATTCTTCACCACCCTGGCTGTCCGAAAATTCAAACTCAGGCTCGAATGAGGAGGCTGCTCGTCATCATACGCAAGGAGTTCGGGCAGATACGCCGCAACCCCGCCATCATCCGGCTGGTGGTGGTCATGCCCATCATCCAGCTGCTCGTGCTGCCCAATGCCGCCGACTACGAGATCAAGAACATACTCGTGCATGTGACCGACCAGGACCGCTCCACCCTCTCCCGT
>RGVM01000115.1 GCA_010027295.1 Chitinophagia bacterium | reverse complement strand
CCATGCTGCTGCCCTTTCTGTTCGCCCTCGCCGAGGCCGCCGTGCCCGTCGCCTGGAAGTGGCCCGCCGGCGAAGCGCAGCGCTTCCACATCGAGACCGAGCTCGGGACGCCGCGCGGCATGCGCTACTACGCGGCGAACAACATCGACGCCCGCGCCGGCGCGGTGAAGATCAAGGCCGACACCTCCTGCACCGCGCAGCCGGTGGGCAAGTCGCAGGTGGTCCGCTGCAGCTTCGCGTACGTGAGCCTGCTCGGCATGCCCGGAAGCCTCGAATACGCCCTGGGGAACTACTCGGTACCCAGGCGCTCCCGCGGTCTCTTCCAGGACACGCGCGACATCGTGGCGGCCATGCTGTCGGGCGACGCCTTCGCGCAATGGCTATGGCTCGACATGGTCAGGAAGCTGGCCGTCTTCATCGGTTCCGCCGCCAACGGGCTATCCCCCGAAGTCGTCTGCCTGGCAGGGGGCGTCACCCAGGCCGGTGACAGCCTGATGGAACCCCTGGAAAGGTTCCTCGAGGTCTACGAGTTCCGTCCGGACGGCGTGCGGACCCAGCTGCGCATCGCCCGCTTCGGCGACATGGCGGGCGCCATCGGGGCCGCCGTGATGGCCTTCCGGACCGCGATGCCGGATGAGGCCTGAAGGGATCCATCCATCCACCCGATCCACATATACAACCCAAGATGCCTTCCTACACAAGCACCTATCTCACGCACTGCGCCGCCATCGCGGAGACCGTGGCCCGGCAGGAGGATACCATCCGCGCGGCGGCGGAGGCCTTCAGCCGCACGATCCTCGCCGGCCGCATGGTCCACCTCTTCGGCAGCGGTCACAGTCGGATCATGGTCGAGGAGATGTGGCCCCGTTACGGCTCCTTCCCCGGCTTCAACCCCATCGTGGAGCTCGCTGTGAGCTTCCACAACCTGGTGGTGGGCGCCAACGGACAGCGGCAGGCCATGTTCCTGGAGAACGTCAGTGGCTATGCGGCCCAGATCCTACGGAACTTCGACATCAAACCTGCCGACACCGCCCTTGTCATATCTTCTTCCGGCACCAGCACCGTTGCCGTCGAGATGGCCGAGCTCTTCCAGACAATGGGGGTCAGGGTGGCGGGCATCGTCTCCAAGCGGCACTCCGAGGCCAGCGCCAGCAAGCGTCCCGATGGCATGAAACTCGGCGACTTCTGCGACATCCTGCTCGACTCTGGCGCCCCTGTGGGCGATGCGATGGTCACCATCGATGGACTCGACACGCCCGTGGCCCCGGGCTCCACCATCGGTTCCTGCATGATCGTCAACTGCATCAAGGCCGAGCTGGCGGCCCTCCTCACGGAGGCCGGGCAGCCACCGAAAGTACTCACCGCGGCAAATCTCGTGGGGAGGGAACGCTCCAACAGTCTCTTCCAGACGGCCTATGATGAACATGCCCACCGGCTCGCAGGCCTCTTCCAACACGTGGGCGAACCCTGACGGGTGCAATGCCTTGCCTCCGGTGTTTTTCCGTAGATTCATACGTAGAAAAAAGAAGATATGAAGATTGCCATGCTCGGGTCGGGCTTTATCGCCCGCTTCTATGCCGACTCCCTCCATGCTCAGCGCCGCAGGGACATCATCCATTCCGTATACTCCAGGAACCCTGACAACGCCTCGCGTTTCGCGCGCGACTATGGCTGCACGCACGTGACATCCGACATGGAGGAGGCTGTCGCGCACCCCGAGACTGAGGTCGTCGTGATATCCCTGTCGAACGACATGCACGAGCCCGCCGTGGCCCTCTGTGCCAAACACCGCAAGCACGTGCTCTGCACCAAGCCGCTGGGGCGGAACGCCGAGGAGGCGCTGCGCATGATGCGGATGGTGGAGGAGGCCGGCGTATTCGGCGGCTACCTCGAAGACCTCTGCTACACGCCCAAGTTCCTCAAGTCGCTCGCCAGCGTGCGGCAGGGCGGGATAGGGCGCGTGCTATGGACGCGGTCGAGGGAGGCGCACCCCGGGCCGCACAGCGACTGGTTCTGGGACCGTTCCAAGTCGGGCGGGGGTGCCATCATCGACCTCGGCTGTCATTGCGTCGAGATCGGGCGCAACTTCATCGGGAAGGAGGTGCGACCCGTCGAAGTGATGTGCTGGGCCGACACGCAGGTGCATCCCATCGATGCGGAGGACCATGCCGTGGGGCTCGTCCGCTATGCCAGCGGAGCGATCGGACAGTTCGAGGTGAGCTGGTGCTTCCGCGGCGGTATGGACCTGCGCGACGAGGTGGCCGGCACCGAGGGCACCATCTGGATGAACAATTTTCTGAGGACGGGCTTCGAGATGTTCAGCACCGGCAAGGGAGGCGACTACGTCGCCGAGAAGGCGGAGGCCAACACGGGCTGGCTGTTCCCGGTAGGTGACGAAGTGCATGAACTCGGCTATCCGCACATGTTCACGGACATGTTCGAGAGCATCGAGAAGGGGCGCGACGCGCAGGAGACCTTCTACGACGGCTACGTCGTCAACGCCATCCTCGACGCCGCATACAGGTCCGCCGCATCGAAGGCATGGGAGCCCGTGCAGCTGCCCGTCTGGCGAGGCGCCGAGACGGCAGAGCCCATCAAGGGGTATAAGTCTTTCGACGAGAAGTACTATCTGATCAAGGAGGAGGTACTCCCCAACGGAGTGACCAAGCGCATTCTGAAGGACAAGGTCACGGGAGAGGTTGTCTCCCGTGACCTTTGACGTTAATCAGAGTTTCCAGTCCCCTCGGTAGTGGGGGAGTAGCAGGCTGTTGGCTTCGCGGTCTCCCTTGAAGCGCTCTTTCCGCGGATTCCATGTCAGCGGGCGGCGCAGCTGGTAGGCGATGTTGGCCAGCGCGCATACGGAGTTGGAGCGGTGCCCCACTTCTGCGTGGCAGATGGGTTTGGTGCCGTTCTTGCAAGCGTTCAGCCAGTCGGCGTAGTGGTCGTCGGACGTGTAGAGCCTCGTCTCGCCGGCCTGCAGGGTGGCCGTGGCGATGTTGGCCGGGTCGCTGTCGAAATAGTTGCGTGCGATATCGATGCGACCCTTGGTGCCGATGAAGCGGACACCGAAGCCCTTGCCGAACTCGGCGTGCCGCATGACGACTCCGTTGGCGTATGTCATCTCAAGGCCGCGTACGGCCTTCGGGTCGCTGGGAGGGTTGAAGCTGACGGGCCCAGAGTCATCCATGCCGAGTCCCCACTGGGCGATGTCGAACATGTGTGCGCCCCAGTCGGACAGGATGCCACCAGCGTATTCGCGGTACTTGCGCCAGTTGGGGAAGACGTCCTTCTCTACGGGCGGGGAGAGTTCGGAGTGGAAGGAGTGGAAGGCGGCGGGACCGACCCATGCCTCCCAGTCGAGCGTGGACGGCTTCGGCTCTTCACCCAGGTCGCAGGGGATGGCGGGGTCGCCGACATGTACCAGCACTTCCTTCACGTCTCCGATATATCCGTTGCGGACGAGTTCGCAGGCGGTGCGGAAGTTCTTCCAGGAGCGCTGCATGCTGCCTGTCTGGAGCACGACCTTGTGCTTGTCGACGGCCTTCACCACGGCCCGGCCTTCGGCGACGGTGCGGGTGAGGGGCTTTTCCAGGTAGATGTGCTTACCCGCCTCGGCGGCCCGTACGGCGGCCCACGCGTGCCAGTGGTCGGGCATGGCGATGACGACACCGTCGACGGAGGGGTCGGCCAGGATCTCGCGGAAGTCGGCGCGGGCCTTGAATCCGCCGGTGGCGGGCTGCGTGGATGCCGTTTCCTTATAGGCCTTCTCGGCGAGGGATTGGAACAAGGCCAGCTTGCGGCTATCCGCATCGGCGCCGGTGAGGATGCGTACCGGCTGCTTCTTGAACTGGTTCAGAAGTCCTCGGGCCTGTTTGCCGGTGCCTATGAAGCCGAGGCCGAAGAGGTCGCTCGGGGCGGTATAGCCGCGGCCGATGACATGGCGCGGTACGATGAAGAAGGATGCGGCGGCCAGGGCCGACTGTCGGAGGAACCTCCTGCGGGGGGACTTGTTCATAGCTTTTGTTTCGTTGCTACAAGATAAGGGCTTTGAGCTGTCGCCGCATGTCTTTTTTTATGCCTAGTCTCATGGGTCATGAACTTTCAGTGCGGAAAACAAGGCGATGTCCATCTGATGGCATGCCTCTTAGACACTCCGCCCCATCTGTCATTTCAACTAACTACCCGGTCTGTTCGCGTCCTGCTCTGCAGAACTTTCATATCCTTTTCAGGACATGGGGTAAGGACTTGCCTCCATACAGGAAGGAACGAAAACAATACCGGCTCGAGCGAAATCGATTGCGTAGATTTTCGCAAGGGGGCGGGTCTTTGCTATTTAATCGATTTACTTTTATAGGGTCTTTCCTACGGCCTGAAAACAAAACCCAACATGAGATGAACAGGATATTTTTTCTGCTAACGACGATCTTGCTGCACCTGTCCGTGCTCGCCCAGCAGGGTGGGCGCGAGGTGTCGGGTAGGGTCACGGACAATGGCGGGCAGCCTTTGGCCGGTGCGACAGTCTCGAACCGGAACAGCGGGGCCACTGCGGTCTCCGCGTCCAATGGTACCTACCGAATCCGGGCTAACACGGGCGACGTGCTGGTCTTCACCATTGTCTCCTTCGCGCCGGTTGAGCGGAAGGTGGGCGAAGGGTCGGTGATCGATGTGGCCCTGCAGTCCTCGGCCTCACAGCTTTCCGACGTGGTCGTGGTCGGTTACGGCCAGAGCACCCGGCGGGCGCTGACCAGTGCGGTCACCACGATCCGGCCGGCTGACATGAACCGCGGTCCCATCACCGATGTGGGTCAGCTCCTACAGGGCAAGGTGCCGGGCCTCAACATCACTGCCAACGGCGACCCCAACCGACGCGCCGCCATCATCCTGCGCGGTGCCTCGACGATCAACAGTCCCGGCAACCCCTTCTTCGTCATCGACGGGGTACCCGGTGCCGACATCGCACTGGTGGCACCCGACGATATCGCGTCCATCGACGTCCTCAAGGATGCCGCCGCAACGGCCATCTACGGGAACCGTGCTGCAGGGGGCGTCATCATGATCACCACCAAGAAGGGCCGAAAGGGTCAGTCGCAGGTCTCGTACAACGGGTATGTCGGTTTTGAAAAGGTCAGCAGCCGGCTGAACCTGATGGACGCGACACAGCATCGCGAGTACCTGAAGTCGCAGGGCCTCAGCTACAACCCGCTGGACGACCTGAACCAGAACACCGACTGGCAGTCGGCCGTCCTAAAGCCCCAGGCCATCAGCCACAACCACAACCTGTCCTTCAGCGGCGGCAGCGACCATGCTTCCTACTCTGCCAGCATCAACTACATCAATCGTGAGGGCATCATGATCCGCAGCAACCAGGAGCGATTCATCGCCCGTCTGAATGTGGAACAGATGGCCCTGAACGACAAGCTCAAGTTCAGTCTCAACGTGACCAACTCCCGCACCAACGCCAAGCTGGTGCCGTTGCAGAACATCGTATTGGATCAGATGACGAGCCATCTCCCCGTGTCACCCATCTACAACGCGGACGGCAGCTGGTTCGAGAACTTCAACATATCGGGATATTTCAACCCTGTCGGACTAGTCGACAACGCCCGGGACGACCAGGTCGCCAATAACCTCGTCGCCAGCCTTGGCACGGAGGTCAAACTGCCGCTGGGACTTACCTATAACGTCCTGCTGTCGCACCAGACGAACAATGCCACGGGGTCGCAGTTCTACAATTCCTATTACAGTAAATACAACCCCGCCCAGTTCTACAGCAACCCCGACCCCGGCTTCAGCGGCGCCAGCCTCATCGCCACCAGCATCGTGGGTGTCAACGGCTCGGCCTTCCGCAGCTCCTACACGGACAAGACCAACAACCTCGAGACCTATCTGGGATGGAACCGCAGGATCGGCGAGCACAGCCTCAATGCCGTCGTGGGTTACTCATGGCTCAGCATCCTCGGAGGGGACGGGATTCAGTCGTCCAGCACCAACTTCATCACAGACTTCATCAGCTACAACAACCTCTCGCTAGGCAACCCCTATGCGGTGCCCAGTTTCCGGATCCGACTGGCGGGAGGTGCGGCCGAGAAACGACTGATCTCCGACTTCGCAAGGGTCAACTATTCCTACAAGGACAAGTACCTCTTACAGGGTTCCATCCGCCGTGACGGCAGCTCCGTCTTCGGTACCAACTACCAATGGGGCTACTTCCCCTCCGTAGGTCTGGCATGGAGGGTCACCAACGAGGGATTCATGCAGGGTCAGAAGCTATTCGACGACCTCAAGCTGCGTGTCAGCCATGGTGTCACGGGCAACTCCGAGGGGATCGGGGCCTTCAACGCCAAACTGGTGTACGGGGTGACCGGCACCTATTACAACAACGGCATCCTAGAGAACTCCTACGGTCCGCAGCAGGGAGCCAATCCCGACCTGCGCTGGGAGAGGACCTCCACCTCCAACATAGGCCTCGACTTCTCCATCCTGAAGGGCAGGGTCAGCGGTTCGGTGGACCTCTATGAGAAACTCACCAGCGACATGCTCTTCCAGTATGCGGTGAGCCCTTCGCTGGTGCCCGGCGGCCGCATATGGGCCAACGGCGGCTCCATGAGCAACCGCGGCGTCGAGTTCATGCTGAATGCGACACCCGTCCAGACAAAGGACTTCACCTGGAGCACCTCACTGAATCTCGCCCACAACCGCAACGAGATCACCAGCCTCACCAACCCGTATTCGAAGGGCGACTCCATCCTCTACGTCGGACCCCGCGGACAGGGCCAGACCGGTGCTTCTCTGCAGATACTCAAGGTAGGCAAGCCCCTCGGCCAGTTCTTCTCCTTCATCTACGAGGGAAAGGACGCCAACGGCATGTCGCAGTTCCGCAAGAAGGACGGCACCATCATCTCCGCCCCCCTGAACGGAACCGACTACTTTTACATCGGCGACGCACAGCCCCGCCTGCTGGCCGGATGGAACAACACCCTCCGCTACCATCGGCTCGACTTCAACTTCTTCTTCCGGGGCTTCTTCGGGGCGAAGATCTTCAACGCTTCGCGCGCCAACCTCTCCTACACACCCAATGCCTCCGTCAACAACCTGCATGCTCTCGTGACGGCGGCAGACAAGGTCTCCGACGCCCGCAACAGCTTCTTCTCCACTCGTTACGTGGAGAAGGGGGATTATGTTCGGTTGGACAACGCCACGCTCGGCTACAGTCTCGATGCGAAGATCAAAGGCGTCAGCGCGATACGCTTCTACCTGACCGGAAACAACCTCCTCACCCTCACCAAGTACACAGGCATCGACCCCGAGATCAACCAGGGCGGTGTCGCACCGGGGGTGGACAACAACAATTTCTATCCAAGGACACGCACGATCATGTTCGGAGTGACCGTCTCCCTCTGACAGGACCGATACAACAGCAAAATGGATACAAAATCGCAAGCCATGCACAGCATACGCGACAAAGCGCTCGTCATCCTCGGGGCCGCCCTGCTCACAATGTCCTGCCACAAGCTCGACACGCCCGTGACCTCGGCCCTCACCCCTGACGTGTTCCCCACCACACAGGCCCAGTTCAACGCCGTGATGG
>RGVM01000114.1 GCA_010027295.1 Chitinophagia bacterium | reverse complement strand
CGTGCCTTCATCCTCTCCGGATATCCCCTCATCGAGGAGGCGGGTCATTTCGCCAGGCATGTCCTGCACCGGCTTCCGCAATGCCGCCTCAACCATTTGCAGGGTAGGCTTCCCGCCACTGCCCAGACCGGTACAAACCCCTGACATGATCCGGCTGCTGACCACCGCCGACATCCTAGTCTTCGCCGCATGCCTGCTGCTCCTCCTGGCATCGGCCATCCGCTCCGGGAAGGAACGAGGTTCCGCGTCCGGCTATTTCATGGCCGGCCGCACCCTCCCGTGGTGGTCGGTGGCGGGTTCCATCTACGGCACCAATGTCAGCCTGTCGCAGATCATCGGCATGCTGGGCATCGGCTATTCCATCGGCTTCGCCCAGAGCCATTACGAGCTGCTGGCGATACCTGCCATCCTCATGCTGGCGAACCTTTTCGCGCCGGTCTACCGGCGTGGCGGCTTCTTCACCCTCTCCCAGTACCTTGGCGAACGCTACGACGATAGGGCCCGCCTCCTCTACACCGTGGCCATCCTGGCCGTCATCGTCATCCTGCTCGTGGGTGGACTGTACATCGGCAGCCGTCAGCTGGGCCTGCTCTTTCGCGACACCCCCCTGCAGCCCTCCTACCTCGCCGGGATCCTCTTCATCGCCGCCGTCTCATGCACCCTGACACTTTTCGGCGGGATGGGGGCCGTCGTGGCCGCGGAGAACATCATCACGGTGCTGATGGTCGTCGCCGTGGTCACGGTCGGATGCTGTACCCTCGCCCAACCCGCCATCGGAGGCTTCGCGGGCCTCATGGAACTCGATGCGTCCGCAAGGGGGCTGCACAAGATGCGACTTTACCTTCCGAGCGACCATCCCGACCTGCCGTGGACGGGCGTCTTCAGCGGTCTGCTCGTGCTGCACGGCTTCTTCTGGACCACCAACCAGTTCGAGGTCCAGCGGGTGCTGGCGGCCCGTACCGACCGCGACGCCCAACTGGGCGCCATCGCCGCAGGATTCCTCAAGCTCAGCATCCCCTTCTTCTCCATCGCGGCCGGCGTCGCGGCGGCATACCTCTTCCGCGACGTATACGGGATGGTCGATGTCAAGCCCGATGATGCGTTCATCATGCTGCTCTCGAAGGTCGTCCCGGGGGGATACGGGCTGATGGGACTGATACTCGCCGGCTTCACGGGCGCGGTCTTCTCCAGCATCTACTCCATGCTGAACTCCGCATCCACGATCGCCTCCGTCGACCTCTACCGGCGGTACGTCAGGCCCGATGCCGACGACCGCAGCATGGTCTGGGTGGGAAAGGCCAGCATCGCGTTCCTGTCGATGCTGGCCGTCATCCTGGCGTGGACGAGCTTCGATCCCGCATCTGGCGGTAACTTCTTCCTCACCCTCTCCCGCAACACCTCCTACCTGAAGCCCGGCATCGTGTCGGCCTTCCTGCTCGGAGTCCTCTGGAAACGGACGCATCCCGCCTCCGCGGCCCCCGCCATCCTGGCCGCACCTGTCATGGGACTGGCCTTGGAATGGGGATACGCAGGTTGGCTGGCCCCCGACCCTTTCTGGCGGGGCCTCTTCGGGCAAGAGCTCAATTTCATGCACCGTGTCTTCGTCGTCTTCATCCTGTGCCTGATGCTCCAGGTGCTCATCACGATGTTCGCGGAGGAGAGGGAGAAGGCTGGCGACGTGATGACCATCGAGGCGGACTGGGGCAGGGTGGGAAGTACTGCCGCGTGCCACGCATTGCTGCTGCTCATCCTGGCGGTATGGTCCATACATGCCCGCACGCTGGCGCTTCCCGCCGCCGTCCTCACATTCCTGTGCATGAACGGCAGCGGAGTTCCGAGGGATGCCGTCCGTGGATGGGGGAGCCTCCTCGCGGCCATCACGGCATGGGCTTTGTACTTCTTCGCCTGACATGCCACATTCTCGAATGCAAATGAAAACGATGAGAGCTCCACTCAGCCTACTTTTGTTCCTGTTCCTTCTGCTTCCGGGCATGGGCCTCCGGGCGCAGCGACTGATGGATGGCAGCCGGCGAACGGTGGGCTACATCGAGGATGGCCGGGTGATGGACGGCTCGCGTCGGACGATCGGATACTTCGAGGACCAACGTGTGTTGGACGGCTCACGTCGCACCATCGGTTATCTGGAGGATGACCGCGTGATGGACGGTTCCCGGCGCACGATCGGGTATCTCGATGGCGACCGGGTCATGGACGGGTCGCGACGTACCATCGGATACCTGGAGGACGGCCGCGTCATGGACGGTTCCCGACGCACGATCGGATATATGGAGGGCGTACGGAGGAGGAATACCGCTGCCTTCTTTTTCTTTTTCTTCTATTGACCCACGACCCAATACCGGTCCGCCTTTGGCGGGGGTCCTCCGACCGGGAGGCTGTGTCCGTCCTTGTTGAATTCCCCCTTCAATACCCGCGGCGAAGATGGATATCGTCGGGAAGCCTGCATCAGGCAAGGGCATCCCAGAGTACTTCGACGGGGTGAAGGGCTTGGCGCCCGGTGCCGTCCTTGACCTGGTGCCTGCAACTGGTGCCGGGGGCTGCGATGACGGTGTCGGGCGCTGCCTTGCGGACAGCAGGGAAGAGCACCAGTTCGCCGATTCGGTTGGAGATGTCGAAATGTTCGGCTTCGTAACCGAAGGAGCCGGCCATGCCGCAGCAGCCCGAGGGAATCGGGCGCACCTTGTATCCCCGCGGGAGGGAGAGCATCCGGACGGTGGCGGACAGGTCGCCCACGGCCTTCTGCTGGCAGTGGCCGTGGAGCAGTACTTCACATGGACGGTCAGTGAACAGACGGGGATCGATTCGGCCCTTGTCCATCTCCCTTGCGATGAACTCGTCGAACAGGAGGGAAAGTCCCGCCAGGCTCCGGGACGCGTCGAGGTTGGCATCCGTCGCGAGGTCGGGATACTCGTCGCGGAACGCAAGGATGGCCGACGGTTCGATCCCGACGAGCGGCGCGTCCTCTGTCACGAGGCCCGATAGGCTTTCTATGTTCCGGTTCGCAATCGCCTTTGCCTTCCTCACGAAGCCCTTGGAGAGCCAGGTGCGTCCGCTCTCCTGGTGCGCTGGCATCCTCACCTCGTAGCCGAGTCGCTCGAGGAGGAGGATGGCTTTCCGGCCGATATGGGTGTCGTTGTAGTTCGTGAACTCGTCGCAGAAGAGGTGAACATGACCGTTGGGGAACGGTCCGGGCTGGCGTTCCCTCACATGCCTGCGGTACCATGCGCGCAGGCTCTGGTCCGCCAGGGTGGGCAGCGACCTGTCGGGCGCGAAGCCGGAGAGCCGCTTGACGAGCCGACTGATGGCCGGATGCGTCATCGCCAGGTTGTAGAGCCTCGGCGCCAGCATGCCGAGCCGCGAGAGCGTGGTGAAACGGGCGATGAGGTGCGCGCGCATCGGGGCTCCGTTCGCATCGTACCAATGTTGTAGGAACTCGGCTTTCAGCTTGGCCACATCGACGTTCGAAGGGCATTCCGACTTGCAGCCCTTGCAGCTCAGGCAGAGGTCCATCACTTCGTAGATCTCGCAGTGGTCATACCGGTTGGTCTTGTCGGAGCGGGTGAGGAACTCCCTCAGGATGTTGGCACGGGCACGGGTGGTGTCCTTCTCATCGCGCGTGGCCATGTACGACGGGCACATGGTGCCGCCGGAGAGTTGCGACTTGCGGCAGTCGCCGGAGCCGTTGCACTGTTCTGCGTGCTGGAGGATGTCCTGGTCGCGGAAACGGAAGACTGTCTCGAAAGGTGGTGTTTGCTGCCCGGGCTCGTAGCGCAGGAAGCGGTCCATCGGAGGCGTGTCGGTGATCTTTCCGGGGTTGAGGATATTCTGTGGGTCCCAGGATTTCTTGATTCCTTGCAGGAGCCGGTAGTTGCGCTCTCCGACCATGCGGGGGATGAACTCGCCGCGGAGTCTTCCATCACCATGTTCGCCACTGAGGGAGCCTCCGTATTTCTTGACCAGGTCTGCGATCTCCTCGGCGATGGTGCGGAAGAGCCTGTGCCCTTCCTCCGTCTTGAGGTTGATGATGGGCCTCAGATGCAGTTCGCCCGAGCCTGCGTGGGCATAGTGGACACTGTAGAGTCCGTGGCGTTTGAGGATCTGGTTGAACTCCGAGATATAGGCGGGAAGGTCGTTCACGTCGACGGCCGTATCCTCGATGACGGCGACGGCCTTCTCGTCGCCCGGAAGGTTGCTGAGTAGTCCGAGGCCGGCCTTGCGAAGGTTCCAAATGCGCTTGGTGTCGTCCCCGAAGAGCAACGGGAAGTGGAAGCCCAGTCCGGCCGCGCGCATCTCTGCTTCGACACGGGCTGCCAGTTTCTCAATCTCTTCCCTCGTGTCGCGACGGAACTCCACAACGAGGATGGCGCCGGGATCGCCCTGTACGAAGAATCGGTTGCGACGCTGTTCGGGGTTGTCCTTCGTGCATTCGAGCACGTAGTGGTCGATGAGCTCGCAGGCGGAGGGTCCGTGCCGCAAGGCGACGAGGTTCGCGTGAAGCGACTCGTCGATGGTATGGAAATGGGCGCAGAGCAGGCCCGTCTCCTTGGGCGGGAGCTCCACCAGCGAAAGTTTTATCTCTGTTAGGAAGGCGAGTGTGCCTTCGGAGCCCGCGATGAGGGTGCAGAAGTTGAAGTCGGGGCCTCCGGCCGTGAAGGGCGCCGACTCCAGCAGGAGGTCGATGGCATAGCCCGTATTGCGGCGCTCGACGCTCTTTTTCGGAAATTCCTGTCGGATCGACACCTGGTTTTCATAGTCCGATAGCGTCGATCGGATGTGTCGATAGATGGCCCCCTCAAGGTCCTGCCGCTCGCATTTGGCATGGAAGGCGTCGATGTCGAGTGCCGAGAACTCGACTTCTGTGCCATCACTCAGGATGGCCTTCACCGAGAGCAGGTGTTCGCGGGTGCTTCGGTAGACGACAGAGTTGGAGCCGCATGAGTTGTTACCCACCATCCCACCGATCATGGCGCGGTTGGCGGTGGATGTCTCGGGTCCGAAGAAGAGTCCGTGGGGACGCAGGAAGAGGTTGAGCTCGTCGCGTACCACACCGGGCTCGACGCGCACCCATCTCTCTTCGGCGTTCAGCTCGAGGATGCGGGTGAAGCGTCTTGAGACGTCCACGACGATACCGTTGCCGACGACCTGTCCCGCCAGCGAAGTGCCTGCCGTCCGAGGGATCAGGGAAGTGCCTTCGCGCCTGGCGAAGGCCATGAGCCTGCGGATGTCCTCGGCGTCCTTCGGGATGGCGACGGCCAGCGGCCACTCGCGGTATGCGGATGCGTCGGTGGCATAGAGCACGCGCATCTTGTCATCGAAGTGGAGTTCTCCCCCCAGCTCCCGGGAGAGGCGTTCCAGCTTCTCCCTCATCGTACGCTGCAGTGGTTCCACCTGATGTCTGCCTGGCCTGGTTTAGGATGATAGCCTCTTCGAGAGGTTTGCATCGATGGCGTCTAGGAATTCCTCCGTGTGCAGGTAGTGCTCGCCGTGGCTGACCTTGTTGCCATGGATGCACACTGCGAGGTCCTTGGTCATCTTGCCGCTTTCGACGGTCTCTATGCAGACGGCCTCGAGGGCCTCTGCGAAGTCGATGAGGGGCTGGTTGCCGTCGAGTTTGCCGCGGAAGGCGAGCCCCCGCGTCCATGCGAAGATGGATGCGATCGGGTTGGTGCTGGTGGGGCGGCCCTTCTGGTGTTCGCGGTAGTGTCGCGTCACGGTGCCATGGGCGGCCTCGGCCTCCATCGTCTTGCCGTCGGGCGTGACGAGCACGGAGGTCATGAGCCCCAGGGAGCCGTAGCCCTGGGCCACGGAGTCGCTCTGCACGTCGCCGTCGTAGTTCTTGCAGGCCCAGATGAAGCCTCCGTTCCATTTCATGGCGCTGGCGACCATGTCGTCGATGAGCCGGTGCTCGTAGGTGATGCCCGCCGTGTCGAAGCGCTGCTTGAACTCGGCATCGAAGACCTCCTGGAAGATGTCCTTGAAGCGGCCGTCGTATTTCTTGAGAATCGTGTTCTTGGTGCTCAGGTAGAGCGGCCATCCCTTCTGCAGGGCCATGTTCATGCAGCTGCGGGCGAAGCCGCGGATGCTCTCGTCGGTGTTGTACATCGCGAGGGCCACGCCACCGCCCTTGAAGGCGAAGACCTCGTGCTCGATGACTTTCCCGTCCTCGCCCTCGAACCTGACAGTGAGCCTGCCCTTGCCGGGGACGACGAAGTCGGTCGCCCGGTACTGGTCGCCGAAGGCATGCCTGCCCACGATGATGGGCCGGTCCCATGTCGTCACCAGCCGGGGGATGTTGCGTATGACAATGGGCTCGCGGAAGACGGTCCCATCGAGGATGTTGCGGATGGTCCCGTTGGGGCTCTTCCACATCTGCTTCAGGCTGAATTCCTTCACGCGTGCCTCGTCGGGCGTGATGGTGGCGCACTTGATGCCGACCCCGTGCTCGCGGATCGCGTTGGCGGCGTCCACGGTGACCTTGTCGTCGGTCGCGTCACGGTGCTCGAGGCCGAGGTCGTAGTAGCGGATGTCGATGTCGAGGTAGGGGAGGATCAGCTTGTCCTTGATGAACCTCCAGATGATGCGGGTCATTTCGTCGCCATCGAGTTCCACCACGGGATTGGCGACCTTGATCTTCTGTTTCATGCGGTAATTGACGGTTAAGGGTGTGCAAATGTAAAACAAAGGCCCGAGAGTCACCCCCTGTGTGCGGCCTTTCGGGCCTCTCTTGCAAAGCGGCGTGTGATGTTGATCCAGAGGACCTCGGCCGACTCGATGTCTCGGGCGGAGCCGCGAGCGCTGTATTGGTGATTGAGGACGACGGCGTCATTCGCTCAGACGGCACGTCGATCCTAGGCGCGGACGATAAGGGAGGCATGGCCCCGGCGATCGAAGCGGTTCTGGCGCTTCGTGAGAGTGGTCTTCCGCACGGTGACGTGTACTTGCTGCTCTCGGTTGCCGAGGAGATCGGCCTTCTTGGCGCGAGCGTGCTGAAGATCGAGGACCTGAATCTAGACTACGGCTACGTGCTCGATACCGGCCCACCGGTAGGCACGTTCGTCACCCGAACCGCGACGCACGATCACCTGCGGGTGTTCATCGAAGGGAAGCCGGCCCACGCGGGCAAGGATCCAGAGCACGGGATCAACGCTATCCAGGTTTTGGCGGACGCCGTGACGCGAATGAAGCTTGGGCGCATCGGTCCCGAGAACGGACTTCAGACCCACTACACGTCAGGCATTCTCGCCTCGCCCATGATCACGGGCGGCGTGGGCGTGGAGCACGATGTCGACGGAACGGGGCGTCTCTTCGTCAACAGCTCGCTGACCGCAAACGCCGCCCTGGGACCCGGCCTCTCGTCGGCCCGTGCCCGGGTCGGCCTCACCGCATTCCCCACTTCGTGGCTGCGCGTAGACGCCGCGGCCCACCTCGACGCCGTGCACGTGCAGAGCTCGTCCCTCGACTTCGCGCACCTCAACGGCGTCCGCCCCGGCTGGGAGGTTCGACTCGAAGGCACGTCGAGCCGATACGTGACCCCGTTCGTGAAGGTCGAGTATGGCGGGCTCAAGAACGACTTCAACTACCTCATCGGGTTCAGCATCCCGC
>RGVM01000113.1 GCA_010027295.1 Chitinophagia bacterium | reverse complement strand
TGGCATCCGGCCCATGGCAGGCGAAGCATTTGTCGGAGAGGATGGGCCGGATGTCGAAGTTGTAGCTGACGGAATCGGGGAGCTGGTTGGAGGCCAGCATGTCACCGGAAGGCCGGTTCCTTAAGCTGTAGAACAGGAAAAGGAAGACTGCCAGGGTGAGGGCGAAGGCAAGGATCTTCCAGGACAAACGCATGTCTTACTGATTGAATGACTCGAAGACATGAATGTAGAAAAATCCCTTGAAACTAAGTACCTGTGCTTGAAGTCGAATGTATGAATGAAACAGTCTCTTTATTTGCCGGATATTGCATTTTTCAAAAAAAATTCGACCACTTCGAGGTGAATAATCAAATTATCAAATGAATAAAAAAATCTAATCCCTGAGGCAACGGACAGACAACCCTTTCCCCTTACCGAGACTGCCCCAGTCCACAGTACCAATTCTGTAATACAGGGCTCGGACCCAGGCGCTGAGAGCATCGTCCCCCGTAGAACTCCACCAGCTGCCGTACTCCCCAACGTGGCTGAACGATCCATCGGAGCCTCGGCCGCCGCCCGGGAGACCTGAGAAGCCACTTATGTTGGAGCCGTTCCCATTATTGAGCCACCCACTGGCACTTTTCATTTTTATACCAGCTATCTCTTTACCACCAAGATGGTTGATGAGTTTTTGCCACTCTTCTTCGGTAGGTATGTGATACCCAATTGGGGCAATTCCGCGTGGATCGTTAACGGCATACCAGTTGTAAATCTTTCCATATTTTTTCCCATTCACTGGGTCATTTTCGTAGTGGCACCATGCAGGCTGTTTCCGTTCACCGGCATCCTTCCATTCCTCCGGTGTCTTTGCTTCAGGGATGGGGTCGCCATTGCGGAACCTGTCGACGTTCAAATTCTCTGTCATCCACACCTGTGTGCCGATGGAAACAGTCTTCATCGCATCGACGATGACCGAGGTGGGCACGGTTCGGGGGTATTTCTTCCAGGCATTCTCCCAGCCCTTCCGGACCGAAGTCACCCGGGCGGCGCGGCCGGGATGGGTGTAGGTGCCTTGCTCGGGCACGGTCGCAAACACTTGTGTCGCCTGGTCCAGACTGCCTCCCATGAGATAGATGATGAACCCGGCCGATTCGTCGGCCTCCAGCTCCCGCTCGTGCTGAGTAGCACCCGGCAGAGGATTCAGAATATGGTTGTTGATGTGGTGGTCGAGCTCGTGCGCCAGCACGGTGAGGGTCTCCCAATCCTGGCCCGATACCTTCGGCAGATCGCTATTGCTGAAGCTCAGCCGCTTGTCGCGCCCCAGGAAGTCGGGATTGTAGAGGATGTAGGGCCGCCCCTGAAACAGGGTCGCCTGACAATTCTCCAGCTGAGGGCAGGCGACGATCACATACCGGTTCTTGGCACCGATGCGGTCCAGCATCTCGGTTACGAGGTTGTTCACTTCCGTTTCCGACATGAAGCTTCCATTCTGGGCGCAGACCTCTCCGTTGGTCCTGCTGTTTCCATAGAAACCCGTGTTGCCTGGCGCTTGGGCGAGTATGGGCACGTAGCCTGTTATGACCAGGCAAAGAATGAGTGCCAGGCGGAGGGACATCATAGGTGGAGTTTTCTGAAATGAAGATATTGAAAACCGCTGTGGACATACCCAATTCGAAGAATGGATATGAGATGACAGTCAAATCATAGGTTTCTTTTTTAAATCGAGTGGATTTGGCAGTGTCAGTGTGTTCATCTTTGAGAAGTCGAGTGCTCAGGTGAACCATTCTTAGCTCTTCCGTTTCCCTTGCGGAGTCATGCTTCCCTTCATGGAAAGTTTTGATATGACCACGTTACAGCCAAAGAAAAATGGGCAAACAGACAGTTAGGGGGTAAGCAATTGACATTGGGCCCATCCGCTGGTTGCTAATTCCAGACTGCCATGAGCCGATTATTTTTCGTAATCGGCTCAAATACACAGACAAAATGAGCCGATAAAAGCGAACCGTTTGCTCATGAGCAATCACAGAGCCTCAAAACGGCCATTTTTCCCGCTGGGAGACCACCAATATGGGGGAGGGATATCAGTTACCCGTCGCAGTCCTCACTTCAACCCGATCTGCAGCTCCTCCAGCTGCTTCTCATCGATGCTCGAGGGGGCGTCGAGCATCACGTCGCGTCCGCTGTTGTTCTTGGGGAAAGCGATGAAGTCGCGGATGCTCTCGCTGCCACCGAGGATGGAGCAGAGCCTGTCGAAGCCGAAGGCGATGCCGCCGTGCGGGGGTGCGCCGTATTCGAAGGCGCCGAGCAGGAAGCCGAACTTGTGAATCGACTCCTCCTCGCTCATGCCGAGGGCGGCGAACATCTTCTCCTGCAGCTCGCGCTGGAAGATTCGGATGGAGCCGCCGCCGATCTCGTTGCCGTTGAGGACCATGTCGTAGGCGTTGGCCTTGATCTGCGCGTAGGGGTGCGAGAGGTAGGCCGAGGGGTCGGGGATCGAAGGGTCGTTGCCGATCATCACGGGGATGTGGTCGGGCTTGGGCGAGGTGAAGGGATGGTGTCGGGCCACCCAGCGGTTGTCGTCCTCGCTATACTCGAAGAGGGGGAAGTCGAGTACCCATAGCAGTTTAAACTCGTCCTTGCGGCGCAGGCCCAGTCGCTGGCCCATCTCGAGGCGGAGCTCGCTGATGGCCTTGCGAGTGCGCTCCTCGGCGCCGGCGAGGATGAGGATGAGGTCTCCGGCCACGGCGCGACAGGCATGGGCGATGGCCTTGAGCCGCTCCTCGGGATAGAACTTGTCGACGGAGCTCTTGAACGTTCCGTCGGCGTTGCATTTTATCGTCACCATCCCCTGCATGCCGATCTGGGGTCGTTTGACCCAGTCGGTGATCTCGTCGGTCTGCTTGCGGGTGTACTCGGAGGCGCCGGGCACGGCGATGGCGAGGACCGTCTCGGCGTTGTCGAAGACGTTGAATCCCGCATCCGCGATGAGGCCGCGGTGGTCGGTGCGGTCGGTGAATACGGTGTCGGGTTTCTTGAGGTTGCAGAGCATCATCTCGAAGCGGATGTCGGGCTTGTCGTTGCCGTAGCGCCACATGGCCTCCTCCCAGGTCATGCGGGCGACGGGCTCGGCGTAGTCGATGCCCTTCACGTCGAGGAAGATGCGCTTGACGAGCCCTTCGAACATGCGGAGGATGTCATCCTGCTCGACGAAGCTCATCTCGCAGTCGATCTGGGTGAACTCGGGCTGCCGGTCGGCCCGCAGATCCTCGTCGCGGAAGCACTTGACAATCTGATAGTAGCGGTCGTAGCCGCTGACCATGAGGAGCTGCTTGAAGGTCTGGGGCGACTGCGGCAGGGCGTAGAACTGTCCGGGGTTCATGCGGGAGGGCACGACGAAGTCACGCGCACCCTCGGGTGTCGATTTGATGAGGAAGGGCGTCTCGATGTCCATGAAATGGTTCTCATGTAGGTAGTTGCGGGCGGATCGGTTGACGGCGTAGCGCAGTTCGAGGTTGCGGCGGACGGCGCTGCGGCGCAGGTCGAGGTAGCGGTACCGCATGCGCAGATCGTCGCCTCCGTCGGTGTCGTCCTGGATGGTGAAGGGCGGCACGGCCGAGCGGTTGAGAATGGTGTAGTCGCTCACCGTCACTTCGATGTCGCCGGTGGGGAGGTTGGGGTTCTTGTTGCTCCGCTCGATGACGCTGCCGTGGATCTGGAGCACGAACTCGCGGCCCAGAGGTTCGGCGTCGAGGCGCTCGCCCATGCGTTCGCCGAAGACGAGCTGGGTGATGCCGTAGCGGTCGCGCAGGTCGACGAAGGTGATGGCGCCGAACTTGCGGACGGTCTGCACCCATCCCGCCAGCGTGGTCTCCTGTCCGATATGGGCGGCCCTCAGCTCGCCGCAGGTATGCTTCCTGTACATAGACGTAGAATGTAGCCGGAACAGTCAATAAGACTGCCGTTCCGGGTGCGCAAAGATAGCCGATTGGCGGGATGCGCGGCGACGGCCTCAGTCCTTGCCGTCCTTGGCCACTTCCTTCTCGATGGCCTCGGCCGTGCGGGCGGCCATCCTTTCGCGGAAGTCCTTGCTCCGTGCCAGGACCAGATAGTAGTAGGCGAGCAGCAGGAGTCCCACCGCGAAGGGGATGACCGAGGCCTGCCGCAGGCCGTAGGGCCCCCAGAGATTCTCGTCCCATCCGTAGAACTCGCCGATCATCCAGGTGCAGTTGGCCGTGATCCAGAGGGCGACGGTGATGTTGTGGAGCAGTTCGGAGAAGATATGCCGCGTCTGCCAGGCGATGAGTACCGCCACGGACATCGTGGGGACGATCATCACCAGCGCGGGGATCTTGAGGTTGAGGGCCCAGCATGCATCCTTGATCAGCCAGAACAGGATGTGGAGGTTCTCGACCCTCCGGAAGCGGAAGGGGATGCTGTAGATGCGGGCGTCTGACATCTTCGGATAAGTTGGAGTGTGGACAAATATATGGGATTCGGAATGCCCCGCCCGAAGACTTCGGCATGGGAATCCGCCGATTTTGGCTATCTTCGGAATACCCACTTGAGCTCGCCGGCGTCAAGGTTCGACATTAAAACCGACACATGACCGGAGAGTCCCTGATTCGCTCCTACCTGGCCTCGCCCGACACCTGGGACGAGATGGTCTCCGACGGCTCCGTACGCGGCGCCTATGGCGTCATGACGGACGCGCTGCGCGGCTTCCGCACCGAAGACCTCATCCGGAAGCACCGGCTGGCGGCCGACCTGTTCATGAACCAGGGCATCACCTTCACCGTCTACAGCGAGGATGCCGGCATCGAGCGCATCTTCCCCTTCGACATCATCCCGCGCATCATCCGCGCCTCCGAGTGGGATCACATCGAGGCGGGCATCCGGCAGCGGCTGCAGGCGCTCAACCTCTTCCTGCGCGATGTCTACGGCGAGCAGTCCATCCTGAAGGACTGCGTGGTGCCGGCCGGTCTCATCGCCTCCTGTCCGCAGTACACCCGAGAGGTACACGGCATACGGACCGCCCATGACATCCACGTGCATATCGCAGGGATCGACCTCATCCGGGGCGCCGACGGGGTGTTCTACGTGCTGGAGGACAACCTGCGCACGCCCTCGGGCGTGTCCTACATGCTCGAGAACCGGGAGGTCACGAAACGGCTCTTCCCCGAGCCCCTCTCCCAGAACCGGGTGCGCATGGTGGGCAACTACCCGCTGCTGCTGCACGAGAACCTCGTGTCGCTGGCGACGCGGCCGATCGCCAACCCCGTCGTCGTGCTCCTCACGCCCGGCATCTTCAACTCCGCCTACTACGAGCACACCTTCCTGGCCCGCACCATGGGCATCCCGCTGGTGGAGGGTCGCGACCTGATGGTCGACAACCACCGGGTGTATATGAAGACCACGCTCGGACTCCAGCAGGTGGACGTCATCTACCGCCGCATCGACGACGAATACCTCGACCCGCTCGTCTTCCGACCCGACAGCGCCCTGGGCGTGCCCGGCCTCATGAGCGCCTACCGAAAGGGCAACGTGGTGCTCGTCAACGCCATCGGCAACGGCGTGGCCGACGACAAGGCCGTCTACATGCATGTGCCGGCGATGATCCGCTACTACCTCAACGAGGAGCCCATCATCCCCAACGTCCCCACCTACGCCCTGGGCGACCCCGACGCGCTCCGGTACGTCTTCGACAACATAGGTTCGATGGTCGTCAAGCGCACCGACCAGTCGGGCGGCTATGGCATGCTCATGGGCAACCGCGCCACGGATGAAGAGGTGGCCGCCTACCGGGCGAAAGTGGACGAGGATCCCCGCAACTACATCGCCCAGCCCATCCTGCGGCTTTCGACCGTGCCCTGCCTCATCGACGGGAAGCTCCAGCCCCGGCATGTCGACCTCCGCCCCTTCGCCCTCTGCGGGCCCGGCGGCATCCGCATCGTGCCCGGCGGCCTCACGCGCGTGGCCCTGCGCGAAGGGTCGCTCGTCGTCAACTCCTCACAGGGCGGCGGAAGCAAGGATACCTGGGTGGTGGAGGACTGACTGTAGCACGCACCCTTTCAACACACAAAGCGACAAGATGCTCTCCAGAATAGCCGACTCCCTCTACTGGCTGGACAGATACATGGAACGCACGGCAGGCATCCTGCTGATCCTGCGTACCGAGTACGTGCTGGCGCTCGACAAGGGCAGCGAGGAACCCCATTCCTGGCGACCCGTACTCGATCATTTCTCACAGGCCGACAAAGCCACCCTCGACGCCTGCCAGTACCACACGCAGGAGACCCTGCGGCATATCATCACCGACATGGCCAACGGCAACTCACTGCGCGCCCTGCTCACCAGGGCTCGCGAGAACGCCCGCGGCGCGCAGGACCAGATCACCAAGGAGGTATGGGAGGAGGTCAACCGCATCTACCACGCCGTACACGCCCCCGGCTTCGAGGAAGTGCTCCGCCAGTCGGACACCCTCGAGCTGCTCGACCGGATGACCGAGATGACGACCCTCTATCGCGGTGTCGCGAGCGGCACCATGCCCCGCGGGATGGGCTGGGGCTTCATGAACATCGGCAAGCACACCGAACGCTGCCTGCTCACGCTCGACCTGGCCGACAGGTACCTCGCCGAGATAGACTACGCGCTCGACGACGCCCGCGATATCCTCCACTGGCGGCAGCTGCTGCTATCGCTGTCAGGGTACGAGCTGCACCTCAAGACCTATCGAAGTCCCCGCCACACCCGGAACGTCACCGACCAGCTCCTCTTCAACCGGCAGTTCACCCACAGCGTGCGCTACACGATGGACAAGATCTCCCACTACCTGGCCGAAGTCACGCAGGGCAACGACCCCACGGTGAGGGAGCGCATCCTCCGCGAGTTCGGCCGGATGCACAGCCGCCTGCGGTACGCCGACCTCGACCAGGTGGAGGAGATAGGTCCGAAAGCCTTCATAGCGGAACTCCGCAACGGCCTCTACGGCTTCACCCGATCCCTCTCTCAAGCCTTCTTCTCCTACGCTTAACCGGCCTTCTTCATGCCCGTCTTCAGGATCCAGCACGTCACGCGATACGCTTACGACCGACCCGTGAGCGAGAGCACCAACCAGATACGCATCTACCCGCACGCCGGACAGGGGCGCGAGACGCTCCACCATGAGCTCCTCATCACGGGACAGCCCGAACTGCATGTCTATGCCGACTACTGGGACAACCGGACGGCCGTCTTCAACCTCAGGGAGCCCCACCATGAACTCGTCATCGACAGCCGCCTCATCGTGCGCACAGCCACTGCGGGGCTCCCGCTCAACGCCGGCGCCGGCAGGGAGGAACTCGAAGCCGACATTCGAGGCAGCCTCAAGCTCATAGAGCTGCGGCAGCCCGACGCACTCGCCTCCCAGGCCGAGATAGCCGCCATCGTGGCCCTGATCGACCAGCCCTGGAAGGGCATCTCGGCAATGGTGAGCGATGTCAGCCGCTACATCTTCCAGCATTTCGGATACACCAAGGGCATCACCACCATCGAGACGACGGTCGACCAGATCCTCGCGCATCGAAGCGGCGTCTGCCAGGACTTCGCCCATGTCATGCTGCAGGTGCTCCGTACCATGGGCATCCCCTCGAGATATGTGAGCGGATATATCTGCCCCAACAAGAACGGGCTCAGGGGCGTCGGCGCCACCCATGCCTGGGTGGAAGCCTGGATACCGGGCCACGGATGGGCCGGCATCGACCCCACCAACAACGTATGGGTGA
>RGVM01000112.1 GCA_010027295.1 Chitinophagia bacterium | reverse complement strand
GACGGGAATCTGCCCGTAACCATCGGAAATGATGCTATTCGACTGGAGGCCGATCTGCTCAGCAAGGGCATGAAGGGCTCGCTGGCCCTGGCTGTCAGGCTGGCTTATGCCGAGGTCTATCTGTCCGACATGGACGGATTCCTCATGTTGGACGACCCCTTCACCGAACTCGATCCCAAACGGCGAAAGCGTGCTGCTGAACTGTTGCAGGAGATGGCCATGGGTAAACAGGTCATATTGTTCACTTGTCATCCCGAGCACGCCGCACTATTCCCCCCGGCATCGGCTGTCATGGCCACAGATGAAGCGCTCTCGTCATGAGATACCTTGCGGACATTCCTCCCTCATCGCTCCTCCTTGGCCTCTCTCATCGGTTGTGAGCGGCACATCAAACGGGATCCGTCTGGCGCTCTGAAGGGGTTCCGCGTGGCATCCGCCTTGGCGGAGTGCCACGCCTGTGAGCTGTTTCTGGAAGTATTGTCAAGTTTTTGATTCTCCTCAAGGCTTTCATGCCACTGTTTGGGTATTCATTTTATAGAATAAATGGTGCAGATTTAATATTTCGTATTAAATTTGCATGAAATGATTTCCCGTCGTCTACAATCCATTCTACGTCAGTCGCTTGCGACGAACGCGGCAGTGGCCCTGCTAGGTCCCCGACAGGTCGGAAAGACGACCCTGGCATTCGCCATCCAGGGGGAGCTGGAAGCCCATTACCTGGATCTGGAGAATAGGCTGGATAGTGTGCGGTTGGAGGATTTCCCCGGCTTCTATTCCGCGCATGGCGACCGACTACTCATCATCGACGAGGTGCAGCGTAAGCCCGGCCTCTTCCAAGAGTTGCGCGGGGTGATCGATGCCCGGCGCAGGGAAGGGCGTCGCACCGGCCTCTTTCTCCTGCTGGGATCTGCCAGCCATGACTTGCTCGCACAGTCGGGGGAGTCGCTGGCGGGCAGGATCCGCTACCTCGAGTTGGGACCGGTGGACCTCCTGGAGCAGGGACCTGTCAACGAGGCATCCATCCTCCGGCTCTGGCTGCGGGGTGGTTTCCCTGAAAGTCTCCTGGCGATGGACGAAACGAGCAGTCTGACCTGGCGGGAGTCCTTCATTCGTACCTATCTGGAGCGGGATATCCCCCAACTCGGCCCCCGGGTGCCGGCTACTACGCTGGCCCGCCTCTGGACCATGCTGGCGCACCAGCAGGGCGGCATGCTGAACATGTCGCAACTGGCGCGCAGTCTTGACATGAGCGTACCCACCATCGGTCGATACATCGACCTGATGGCGGACTTGTTCCTGCTGCGCAGACTCCAGCCCTATGCCGCCAATATCGGCAAGCGGCTGGTACGCACCCCCAAGGTGTACCTCTGCGACAGCGGCATCGCACATGCACTGCTCCACATACCCGACACGATGCAGCTGGTGGGACATCCGGCCTCCGGGGGCAGCTGGGAGGGATTTGTATTATCCAACACGATGTCTGTTTCTCCGCCACATGCACTGCCTTTCTTCTACCGCTCGGCATCCGGTGACGAGATAGACCTGGTGCTGGAGATGGGACTGACCACCCGATGGGCCGTCGAGATCAAGCGGAGTGCCGTGGCTTCACCCTCCAGGGGCTTCTACCGCGCCTGTGCCGACATCGGCGCGACCGAGCGCTTCCTCGTCCATGGCGGGACCGTGGCCTATTCCCTGCCCGACGGGGTGCAGGCCCTGCCCCTCGCCGACTTCATGCAACGGCTCCTCGCGCTCCATACCTCCTGACCCGTATCTTCATTGGCGGAAAACACACGACGCCATGACCCTCCGCTCGCTCTCGCGCCGGTTGAAGACAGATCCTGTGCAGCCGGAGTCCACCAACATCCGCCTCTACCGGGCCGTCAGCTGGCTCATCTGCGCCGAGGACCAGGAGAAACAGCCCGACCTGGCCTTCCTCACCCACTGGATCGCCTTCAACGCACTCTATGCGCAGGATGCTGAGTCGGACACCCCCGTCGCCGAACGAGACCGTTTCCGGGCCTTCATCCGCAAACTGGCCGTGCACGACGAGGAGGACCGCATCCATCACATCCTGTGGCAGAAGTATTCAGGCCCGATTCGCAACCTGATCGCGAACCAGTTCCTATACAAGCCCTTCTGGGACCACCAGCGCGGACTCATCAGGTCCTGGGAGACGGGTTTCCGCCACTCCAATGCGCAAGCCGAGGGGCATCTGGGCCAAAAGCGGGTGCCGGAGTTCCTGGAGATCGTACTGGACAGGCTCTACACGCTCCGCAATCAGCTCATGCACGGGGGCGCCACCTACCGGAGCAGCGTCAACCGCACTTCCGTGAATACCGGATACCGGGTGATGCAACTGCTGATGCCGGCCTTCGTGGACATCATGATGCGGCACCCCGAAGAGGACTGGGGCGAGATCCACTATCCCGTCGTCAAGTGAGTGTGCTGCGCAAGACGACACTACTCGTTCACTCAATGCGTAGCCATGAACTCCGACGGGCATGCCCATGACCTTGCCGGGGCCTTCCGGAGGTCGAGCAGGTCGAGCGGCCGGTGCACGACGGCCTGCATGCGGGCCTTGTGTGTCTCGCGGAGGAATGCGTCGAGGTGTAGGCCCTCGTCCTCCATCCCAAGGGGTGTGAAGTGGATGGCGTCGTAGGCGCCGGAGGCGTCGAGGGCGCGGAGCTGTTCGAGCGCGTCGCGCATGCTGCAGCGGCTGCCGGCGTTCGGCATCAGGCTATCCCAGTGGCGCACCTGGAAGGATGGGGGGAGGGCGATGCGGGAGTCGAGATGGCGCGTGGTGACGACGAGGTGCCGTTCCCCGGCCGGCGCGGTCGAAAGGGAGGCCCATCCGGTGGTGAGGATGCCGTTGAGTCCGTAGTCGGGCAGGGGAAGCCCCTGCAGGTGCGTCTGCATGTGCGGGTTGATGAAGGCCCGGCAGTGGCGGGTGCCGTGGCCGTTCCGGTCGCCGTGATCGACGAACACGCCGCGAGGCTGCCATGGGAAGAGGAAGTCGCCGCCGGGGATGGGATAGAGTCTGTCCCGGGCGGAAAGGGTCGGGTTGCGATGGTCCCAGTCATCGGGCTCGAAGCCCCTGACCCAGATGTCGGGCTTTTTGCTGCAGTGTTCGAGGATGTCGGTCATGAGCCCGTTGGGCGTCTCGAGGCAGCCTGTCTGGATGGTGACCAGCACCTTGGGAGCGTATCGTCCGTAGTGGGTGAGGGCGATGTAACTGGCCATTCCTTCCGAGGTCATGTAGAGGAGACGGAGGCGTCGGTCGGTGCCCTTGCGCCGGATGTCGGCCTCGAGGAGCCACTGCGGCTCGCTCATCGCCCGTGAGAACACGCGGGTGTATTCCCGGGCGGCTGCCTGGGGGAGTCGGGCCTGCGCTTTGGCGAGGTGCGCCCGGTAATCGGTGTGCAGCTCGAAATGGGTCGTCTCGTCGAAGTGCCTGTCCACGCGGAGTCCACGGAGTTCCAGGAAGGGGTTATCTCGCAGGTCCCTTTCAAGGGCCCCGCGTACCTCATCCAGAGAGAGGAAGAGGTTCACGTAGAGGAAGGTGTCGCAAAGGTGGGAGAAGCGGTGCAGTGGCTCCCAGTCCAGGCCGGCGCCTAGGTAGAGCAGGCTGTGTTCGAGGGTGTGGGTTCGCAGTATCATGCTGCGAATCTCCCATCGCTTCGCCTCTTTCTTCCTTTTGACAATATTGTCCGATCGAAACCGGATTGATGTATCTGACTTTTACAAACAAGGAAGAGAAGATAATATGAGATGTAGAATCCAAAATTTTTTATCTTATGTTATCGTATATTATAAATCTAAACCCTAGAGTCCGGACGTTCGGAGGGCGTTAGGTATCATTCCGGTATGTTGCGTCCCTCTGCCCCTGCACCGGTGATGACGAGATATTCCCGGCTGGTGCCGAGGCAGTCGATGTCGAAGAAGGCATCCATCGTCATTTGGCTGAGGTGCGTGATTGATCTCGTGGGGGTGTGTCCGAACACCTGGACCACTTCGCGGCTTAGGGTGCCCAAGGTGGACATGACGAGGCTTTTGGGTCGGATCCAGAGGGGACCCTGGGTGATATCGTCTCCGTGGGGCTCGTCGCCGCAGAAGTCGAAATCGGCCGGCCGGAGACGGAAATGGGCGTCAAGCTGATCCTCGAGGGTAGCGAGCGACCATCCGGTTCGGAGCGAGTCGGCTCCGCCGTATCTGTCGGAGGCCAAGGTAGCGGGAACGGGTCGGCTATCGACCGGACCATCCAGCCTGGGCCCGAAGGTGGCGTCCAGGAAGGGGACGCCAATGCCGGCGTGGGAGAACAGGCAGGGACCTATGCGACGGCAGATGTGCAGCTCGTCGAGGTGACGTCCGAGGGCTTCGGAGATGAGAGCGGCCTCCTCTTCGGAATAGCCGCCCAATCCGGTCATGCCGATCTCCGGAAGGTAGTAGTAATCGTGGTTGCCGAGGAGTAGGCTCACGTCTGCGCGCGTCCGGCCCTGCTTCCATTCGAGGATGTCCTCGAAGTTCCGCACTTGTTCGGTGGGGCTCCGCTCGCTTCGGTCGAAGTAGTCGCCAATGAATACATAATGATCGGCATCGGGCTCCGCCTCGACGATTGGCTTCCATAGGTCGCGGCCGTGGATGTCTCCGATGGCGACGATCTTCATGTGTGGTGTTTTAGGTATGGTGGGAAATGCCACAAAGATGACATCCCCCTTTGCCGGCTATTGGCAAAGGGGGATGTCGTCAATGTGTAAAGGGGGATGGAGAGCAGGGTCGGGACTACTTAGCCTCCTTACAGGCCGAGTCGTAGGCGAAGACGTGGGCAGCGAGGTCGTCCCACTGGATCTTCTCGCCGGTGAAGGTTTTGACCATGGCGGGGCAGTCTCCGTAGAGTTCCTCGAAGTTCCTGCGGTATGAGGATTTCCTGACAACCACGGCCTGCTTGTCGCCTTTGACTATGAGGAAGGACCTGTCCTCGCCGCCGGAGACCCGGATGCCTCCGATGGCCAGGCCGCCTGTCTTCTGTGCGTTGGGGTCGGCGAAGACCTTGACGCGAGTGTCGAACCCGGGATTGAGGAGTTGCATCAGCCGCAGCTTGCCGGCCTTGTTGGCCCGCATGGCCGTCTCGAAGATGATGTACTCGCGGTTGGAGATCTCGCTGAAGTCGCGGCTTGTGATCTCCTTGATGGATGACGAGTTGGAGGCGCCCATGGCCACCTTTGCCATCGCGGAGGCCTTCACCGAGAGGCGTACGACATCCTCGGGTTCGAGTTTGACCTTCTCGCCAGCCTCATTCTTGAGGGTGAACTTGTCGAGGTATCCGTTGATCATCGTGGCGGCGGTGAGTTTGCCGCTCACTTCACTGCCGTCGGCGAGCTTCGCCACGGCGGGCTGGCCGAAGAGGACGGACATGTCAGACTCTTCGAGACTGGCGATGAACGACTGGCTGCGGGTCAGGAAGCTAGAAAGGATGAAGGACGCTGCTATCAAGGCAGTTCTCATGATTTTTGATTTTCATGAAAATTACAACGGCATCCCCATTCGTAGAAGGGCTATTCGACTTATACATGGATGGTAATCCGGTCTCGTATGATAGCGCTGTGGCATACTCCCTATGGGGTGACGCAGAGGTTACTTGCGCCAGTCCACAGTAATGGCTGGAGACATCGGCGAACCAGGTAATGCCATCCGGCCGTATACCCTGATCAGAGTCCTGCAGGCAGCGGGAAGCGGGTCATCCGTCCGATGACGGAGGACCATACGGGGTCGCTTGCCAGCACTTCCTCGTCGCCGAATACTATCACCTGCCGGCGTGCACGGGAGAGGGTGACGAGCAGCTTACGGTCGATGTCGATGTCCTGCGACTGTCCCTCCGGGCCCGTGTGGCTGAAGGTGCCGGGTGTGCGCAGGATGGCCATCTGCCCCGGGTGGCAGACGGCGAAGGAGACCAGGATGCTGTCCTTCTCGGAGCCCTGGAAGCGCTCCACGGTGTCTATCATGACCCCGGAGAGGGATGGGTCTTTCCCGATATGCTCCCGGATCTTGGAGATCTGGGTGCGCCAGGGCGTGACGACGCCGATGCTCTCTTCTGTGAAATTGTCACCGAGTCCATCGCGCATATGGCGGAGCAGTCGGGCGATGCGCGTCGCCTCCGCATCGTGGTATTTGGCGGTATTGCGTCGGGGACTGGGCACGAAGACGGCCCTGCCGGCGAGCAGCAGCCTGTCCCATGGACTGTCGGCGCCTGTGGCGGGCGGTACCCATCCGGGGCCGGGTTCCGACTGCCGCTCATGCCCGGCCTGGAGCCTGTCGCCGTACCAGGGCTCGATCAGGGCGGAGATGTGCCGGTGCATGCGGTACTGGGTGTCGAGCATTCCGTAAGCGTCGTCCCAGCCCTTCTCGCGGGCGTTTCGCATCAGCCTCTCGAAGACCGACTCCGACAGATTTCGCATACCCATGCCCGTGAGTAGGGGATCCGTCACCTGGCAGAAAACGGGGTCCTGCGTGACGATGGGGGGCAGCTGGTTCTGGTCACCTATGAGGATGTACCTCTCGAAGGAGAGGAGAATGCCGGCGAGTTGGGCCTCGTCGAGTTGCGAGGCCTCGTCGACCACGAGCGTATCGAGGTCGTCCTTCATGATGCGGAGGTTATCGAGCTGCGAGGTCATGGTGGCGACGGTGGATAGGAACACCCGCTGGGATGACATGAACTCGCGCGCACCGGCCACGTCCAGGTTTTCGATGTGTCTCTGCAGACCTACGGACAGCGCCTGCCGGCTGCCGAGCCTGACGAACGGGACCCCCCTCTGCCCGAGGCGATGGGCTATCTCGTCCACCGCACGGTTGGTGAAGGCTACGATGGCGATGCTGCCCGGACTTTTGAGCCGCTCCGCCACCAGCCTTGTCAGGAAGGTGGACGTCTTGCCCGTCCCCGGCGGGCCCTGTACAAGGTAGTAGTCCCTTGCGGCTAGGGCTGAACGAATGAGATGTACCTGGTTGTCGTTGAGGTCCTCCGTATCGATGACAGGCAGGTTCCCGAACCTCGGCCTCGAGATGCCGGCGAGTATTTGGAAACGGTATGCGTTGCTCCTCTTCAGGATGGAGAAGAGCATTTGCACAACCTTCCATTTGGACTTCTCATTACCCTCGTGCTCGAGTACCCATTCGGGGAACTTCCCGAAATGGGAGGCGTCGAGCTGCCGGTTGTTCAGAGAGACTTTTATGCGTTCCTGTTCGATCTCCTCTATGCGGGCTTTCACGATCTGCTGACTGAGCGGTCCGGGACCTTCCCCATCGGAGCCGTGGATCACCACCAGGTCTCCGACGCGGAAGTTGTGCTCCCTGGTTGCCGACAGTGCGAATGACACGACAGACTTCTCGGGCTCGAAGCCTTCGAATTGGAGGCCGGCCATTGCTTTGAAAGCCTCCACCTTCTCCTCCACGCCTTCCAGCCAGAGGGCGGCGTGGCCGTTCCGTTCATCGTTCCGGAAGGGGGAGACGGAAAAGCCGCACTTCATGTCGAGGTACTCACGCAGCAGGAAGGAGAGTAGCGCCAGGTAGTACGACCTCCGAAGCTCGTCGCTGCCGGTAAACTCGGAATGGAATACCTCAATGCGATTGGCGTTGAAGGGCTGCAAGTGGTTCGTGTCGTAGTCCATCATGCGGCCAAGGGGTGCGGAATCGTCCCCGGCGATGCACATCAGGTCGGCCACGACTTCATTGCGGAGACGCATCAGGCT
>RGVM01000111.1 GCA_010027295.1 Chitinophagia bacterium | reverse complement strand
CAACGCCACCCGCACGCTCTATCCCTCCACGGTGATGCAGAACCTCATCGGCATCCCCATCATGGAGAAGTTCGCAGGCCGCGACCCGCTCAGGGAAGTGATTGAAGAAGGACATGCGGCGGGACTCAAAGTGCATGCCTGGTTCGAGTACGGATTCTCCTCCTCCTACTCGCAGAACGGCGGCCCGATCGTCGCCGCCAAGCCCCATTGGGCCGCGCGTGACTTCAATGGGCTCCTAACCGTCAAGAACGGCTTCGACTGGCTCAACGCCTTCCATCCGGAAGTGCAGCAGTACATGATCGACCTCTTCAAGGAGGTGGTGACGAAATACGACGTCGACGGCGTGCAGGGCGACGACCGCCTCCCGGCCGTGCCCTCCTCCTCGGGCTACGACCCCTACACGATAGCCCTCTACCGCGCCGAGCGGGGCACCGACCCGCCGCCCAGCGGCAGCGAACCCAACTGGGTGGCCTGGCGGGCCGGCAAGCTCAACGCCTTCCTGAAGCGGCTGCGCAACGAGGTAAAGGCCATCAAGCCCAACGTGCTCGTGACGATGTCGCCTTCCCCCTATCCCTTCTCGCTGAACGAGTACCTGCAGGACTGGCCGGTATGGGTCGACAGCGCCTGGGTGGATGCCGTCTTCCCGCAGTGCTACCGCTACGACCTGGCCGCCTATAATTCCATACTCTCGCAGCAGGCCGTCGTCCTGCGTGGGAAGACCTCCATCTGCTACCCCGGCGTGCTGGTGAAGTCGGGCACCTACGTCGCCACCGACGGCTTCCTAACGCAGATGATACAGGCCAACCGCGCCAACGGCTTCAAGGGCGAGGCCTTCTTCTTCTACGAGGGGCTCAAGGACCGCATCTCCTTCTTCCAGGGACAGTACCCGTACATCAAGTGACCGGCGCGGCATCGGCCCACGACACACCGCGCACAATCGATTGCGAACCATGAAGACGATCCTCCTCTCCATCCTCATCCTCCCCGGACTGCTGCACGCGCAGCGTTACACCCGTTTCGTGGACCCCTTCCTCGGCACGGGCGGACACGGGCATGTGTACCCCGGCGCCACGGTACCCTTCGGGAAGGTGCAGCTGAGTCCCGACAACGGCGTCGACGGGTGGGACTGGTGCAGCGGCTACCACTACTCTTCCGACAGTATCGCCGGATTCTCCCACACCCACCTCAGCGGCACCGGCATCGGCGACGCCTGCGACATCTCGGTGCTGCCGCTGGCCGACAGCGTCGGCATCCGGAACGCGCGCATTCGCATCCCCTTTTCTCACGGTGACGAGTATGCGAAGCCCGGCTACTATGCCGTCCGTCTCGGCAACGGCGTGAGGGCCGAGCTGGGCGCCACTGCACGCAACGGCTACCACCGCTACACTTTCCCCGGCAACTCCGGATGGTTGCGCTTCGACATGGGCTTCGCCATCAACTGGGACAGTCCCACCGCCGGCATGCTCCGGCTGATCGACGACAGCACCCTCGTCGGCTACCGCTTCTCCACCGGCTGGGCCAAGGGACAGCGCGTCTTCTTCGCCGCCCGCTTCTCGAGGCCTGTGCGCGACCGCATCGCGATGGAAGGCCGTGACTCTTCCGGCTACCGCGTCGGCCCCAAGGTCCGCATGGCTCTGCGCTTCGACCTCCCGGGCACTCCGCTGGGTGTGCGCGTGGCCATCAGCTCGGTCGATGTCGAGGCTGCCGTCAACGCACTCAAGGAGACCCGGGGCAGGTCCCTCGAGTCCGTCACCGCCGCCGCCGAGGCCCGCTGGGAGCAGGAGCTGCAGAAGATCCGCATCGACACGGCCGACCGCAACCTCGCCACCCGCTTCTACACCGCCCTCTACCGCACAGCCCTCTCACCCAACCTCTATTCCGACGCCGACGGACGCTACCGCACGCATGACGACAGGCTCCATCGCATGCCCAAGGGCGACCGCTACACCATCTTCTCGCTCTGGGACACGTTCCGTGCGCTGCATCCCCTGTTCACCCTCACGCAGCCCGGCCGCGTGGCCGACATGATCAACTCGATGCTGGCCTTCCACGACGAGAACGGGCTGCTCCCCGTCTGGGACATCTACACCTGGGAGGCCAACACGATGACCGGCTATCATGCCATCCCCGTCATCACCGACGCCATCCTCAAAGGGGTGAAGGGCTTCGACCACCGCCGCGCCTACAAGGCCATGAAGAAGAGCGCCGCCCAGCGGCAGCGCGGCACGGCCGACTACGCCCGCTTCGGATACCTCCCTCAGGACAAGCACGGATGGAGTGTGACCTACACCCTCGAATACGCCTTCGACGACTGGTGCATCGCGCAGGTCGCCAACAAGCTTGGACAGCCGCAAGACTTCCGCCGCTTCATGAAGCGGGCAGCCTCCTACCGGAACCTCTTCGACCCCGCCACCGGCTTCATGCGCGCCAAGGACAGCACAGGGCGATTCGTCGAGCCCTTCGATCCGCTCGTCTCCGAGCACGGCTTCGACGGGCAGTATATCGAAGGCACGGCCTGGCAGCACAGCTTCTTCGTGCCGCAGGACGTGGCGGGCTTCGCCGAGCTGCATGGCGGCCGCGAGAAGCTCGTCGCCAAGCTCGACGAGCTCTTCGCCTCGTCATCGGTGCTGAAGGGCGACAACGTCTCGATCGACGTCACCGGCCTCATCGGGCAGTACGCCCATGGCAACGAGCCCTCGCATCATATCATCTACATGTACACCGTCCTCGGCCGGCCCGACCTCGCCGCCCGCTGGCTACGCATCGTGGCCGACAGCATGTACCGGACCGGTCCCGACGGGCTCTCCGGCAACGACGACTGCGGGCAGATGAGCGCCTGGTTCGTGTGGACGGCCCTCGGCATGTATCCCCTCAACCCCGCCTCGGGAGAGTACGTCTTCGGCTATCCGCTGGTCGACCGTGCCGTCATCGCCCTGCCGGGGGGCAGGCAACTCACGGTGAAGGTTAACCGAAGCCGGGGCGGCACACCCGGGCTGAAGTCCGTCCGGCTGAACGGCAAGCCGCATGCCATGCCCTCGGTGAGCCATCGGGAGTTGCTGCAGGGCGGGCTGCTGGAGATAGAGGTGGGCAGCGGATTCTAGGTGTATGAGCATACTTTCATCGGTTCCGCAAGGCACGTGAAACGGGTTCCGCGTGGCACCGTCCCGGGTGCCACGCCTGCGAGCTCAGAGGCTGCCTTTTCGGCAAGTCCTTCGCATCTTTCTCCCTGAGACCCCACCAGCCGAGGCATCGTCATCGGTTCCGCGTGGCACCGTCTCGGGTGCCACGCCTGCGAGCTCAGCGGCTAACCTTTTTTCGGCAACCTCTTCCACCTTTCTCTGTGAGACCCTGCGAGCCGTGGCACCCGAGACGGAGCCACGGAGATACCTTTTCGCCCCAACAGCTTCAAAAAAAAGGGCGGTGTGGAAACACCGCCCGTTCGACATACTAAAAACAACTCAAAAAGAGCCTCTTACCATCCGGGGTTCTGGGTCATGCCCGTGGGGTTGGCATCGACCTCGAACTGGGGGATGGGCCACAGTTTGTACTTGGCATTGGTATTGGTCCGTATCTGGTTGCGGAAGCGGATGCGCTGGCTGACGCTGGCGGTGTAGTCTGGCACTTCGTCGGCGTCGAAGGTCGGGTTTGCCGGGGCGATGGCTGGGTCGAGGGCATAGCCGACGACGGGTCCGCTGTTGGCCTTGGCGTAGATGTCCCAGCGGCGCAGGTCGAAGAGGCGCTGGCCTTCTCCTGCCAGTTCCACGACGCGCTCGCGGCGGATCAGCTGGCGTAGTGTCGCCTGGCTGGTGCTGGAGGTGGAGGGCTGGCCCGCGCGATTCCGTGGCGTCGATCTCGTTGAGTTCGACTTTCGACTCGGCGTACATCAGCAGGATGTCGGCATAGCGCATCAGGATGTATCCCGTCTTGTGTTCCCAGATATACTGGGTGGAGTCAAGGTACTTGCGCCATACGTACCCTACGCCGCCTATGTTTCCGGTGGCGCTCACCTGCCACTGGATGCCGGCTGCCTGGGCGCCGATCCAGTCGTTGTTGCCGGTGACGGCGTCATAGCGGTTCAGGCTCCAGTTCCAGCGGAAGCGGGTGTTGCTGTGTATGTTGAAGACCTGCCGCTCCAGCGGGTTGCTGTAGGGCAGCGAGGCCGCCGTGAGGGTGCGGTGCTGCATGGTGTCGCCGGGCATGTAGATGGTCCATGCCAGCCGGCGGTCGCGGTTGAGGCGGGGGTTGAGGCGGTCGTAGGTCGTGGATGCGTCGATGCGGTTGCCGCTGCGGTCCTCGTACCGGTCCACCAGCGCCTGCGAGGGGAAGTGGCTGCTCTGCGAGTTGGTGACCTGCCTCGGCACGCCGAGGATGGGCCCCCAGTTCTGCGGGTTGAGCTGGTCGGTCGGGAAGGTCTGGTTGAACATGATCTCGCGGTTCGTGTTGGCGGACTGGCCGGCGAGCATGAACAGCGCGGGATAGCTGGGGTTGAGGCCGTACTGGTTGAGGTCGATCACTGCCTTGGTGGCGGTGGCGGCCGTGCGCCAGTCCTTGATCAGCAGGGCCAGCTTGGCCTTGAGGCCGAGGGCCACGCCGCGGTTGACGCGCCCGTTGGCGAGGATGGGCTGGGCATTGGCGGTGGCGAAGGCGGCCGAGGCCTCGTCCATGTCCTTGTAGAGCTCGGCCACGATGGTGGCGACGGGCGTGCGCTTGGCAGCCAGTACCTCGTCGACGCCGGGCGCCTTGGGGTACCAGGGCACGTCGCCGAACATGTACATGAGGTGGAAATAGGCCCAGGCGCGCAGCACCAGCGCCTCGGCCCGGATGCGGCCGTAGGTGGCGGCCGGCACATTGGCCTTGCCGTTCTCCATGCCGGAGAGCTGCTGGTTGGCGGTCTGGATGAGGCGGAAGGCCTGGCTCCAGCAGGTGTTGACGAGGGCGTTGTTGACGAGGAAGGGGCCGCCGTCGCCCATGGCGACGAAGTCCTCCGCGTTGCCGCCCCGCTTCATGGCGAGGTCGGTGGACGCCTCCACGGCATAGAGCAGCGGCGTGTTGTTGGGGAACATCCAGAAGGAGGCGGCATAGACGCCGTTGAGGCCGAGCTCCATCTCATCCTGGTTGGACAGGTAGTTGGTGGCCGACGACGCATCCAGCGGTTTCCTGTCGAGGAACTTGTCGCAGCCGGCGGTGCCGAGCAGCAGCGCCAGGAGGCCGAGATTCAGTATCTTCTTCATGGTCGTGGGATGATATGTTTTAGAAGTTGACGTTCAGGCCGGCCGTCACCGTGCGCATCACGGGGTAGAACTCGGCGTTGGCGTTGTTGATCTCGGGGTCGAAGCCGTCCCATGCCTTGGTGAAGGTGAACAGGTTCTGGCCGCTGACGAAGACGCGGAGCGACTGTATCCGTATGCTCTTCAGCACACTCGCGGGCAGCGTATAGCCGAGGTTCACGTTCTTGAGGCGGAAGTAGGCGGCGCTGCGGATCCACCAGTCGGAGGCCACGAAGTTGTTGCCACCGAAGCCGGAAGGCAGCAGCCTCGGGAAGAGGGCGGCCGTGTTGTTGGGCCTCCAGGCGTTCGTCTGTATCTGCAGGAGCGAGGCGATGAAGTCGGTGCTCGCGAAGGGAACCGCACCCGTGCCGCTGAGGTAGTTGCTCCTGCGGCCCACACCCTGCCCGAAGAGGTTGAGGTCGAAGTTGCCGTAGGTGATGTTGAGGTTGAGGCTGTACTCGTAGCGGGGGAAGGCGTTGCCGAGGAAGGTGCGGTCGTTGGCGTCGACCTTGCCATCGGGCTTACCGTCGGGACCGCTGATGTCGGCGTACTTCATGTCACCCGGCTTGGGACCCGTGGTGGGCGTCGCACTCCAGGGGATGCCGAACTGCACGGGCGAGCTCTTGATGTCGTTCGAGTCGGCGAAGAAGCCGAGGGCGCGGTAGCCGAAGTAGGAGCCCAAGGCGTAGCCGGGCTGCGTACGGGTGCTCCCGCCATCGATGAAGGGCAGGCCGGTGATGAGGCCGTTGACCTGGTTCTGCACGTCGGAGAGCATGGCCGTCACGTCGAAGCCCCATTTCTTGACCTGCTTCTTGTAGTTGAGCGCCACTTCCCAGCCGCGGTTCTCCATGTTGCCGGCGTTGACGAAGGGGTTCCCCAGGCCGCCTGCCGAGGCGGGCAGCACGCGCGGGAGGATCATGTCCTTGAGCGACTTCACATAGTAGTCGGCCGTCAGCGAGAGGCCGCCCTTGAAAGTCAGGTCGAGGCCCACATTCCACTGCCGCGAGGTCTCCCATCCGATGTCGGGGTTGGGGAACTGCAGCACGGCCGTACCCAGCGTGGTGGCGTTGTTGAAATAGGTGCTGGTGCCGTTGGTGGGGTTGTTGTACACCGAAGTGCCGTAGAAGGCGTCGAAGGCGTAGTTGGAGCTGAAGTTCTGGTTGCCGTTCCCCCCGATGGAGCCGCGGAGCTTGCCGAAGCTCACGATGTCGGACAGCTCATCCCAGAAGCCCTCGCGGCTGAACACCCAGCCGGCGGAGGCGGAGCCGAAGTTGCCCCACTGGCGGTCACGCGCCTGCGAGAAGCGCGAGGAGCCGTCGCGGCGGCCGTTGACCTCGAGGAGGTACTTGTCGCGGAAGGCGTAGTTGATGCGGCCGAAGGCGCCCGCCAGGGCCAGCTCGGAGACGCCCGCGCTGTTGTCGCGCGCACCCGTGCCCAGGTTGAGATAGGGCTGGTTGGGATTGACGAAGCCCTGGCGCGAGGCGCCGAAGAAATAGTTCTGGTAGAGCTCGCTCTGACCGCCAGCCATCACCTTGATGGAATGGTTGTCACCGAGCCGCAAGCTGTACGTACCCTGAGCGCTGTAGGTGGTGTAGAGGTCGTTGCGCCACGACTCGGAGAGAGAGGTCGTGCCCGGCCATACGGCGATCTTGTCGTAGGTGTTTGTCGCCAGGTTGGGCGCGTAGATGTCTGCGTTCTTCGTGAAGCTCTTCGTGTAGGGGTTGCGCTTCTCGCGGCCCCAGGCGGCTTCGATGTCGAGGCCCTTGACGGGACTGGCGACGAGCGCCACGCGCGTGAGCATCGTGTTGCCCTGCACGACGGAAGTGCCGGTGGCCTCGGCCATCGCGATGGGGTTGCGGTTGTTGGTCTGCGCGGCCGTGCCGTACATGCCCGGACCGAACTTCCCCGCACCGATGGCGGGCAGGCCGATGGCCTGGCGGATGATGAACTCGGGCGATCCCGTCGACGGGTTGATGGTCTTGTTCTGGTTGTAGGCCAGCGTGCCCGTGAGCGTCAGCCACTTGGCGAGCTTGAACTCGGGGTTGAAGCGCAGGTCGTACTTCTCGAAGGAGTTGTTCTGTATCAGCCCCTGCTGGTTCATGTAGGTCATGCCGGTGAACACGCTGAAGCGCTCGCCGCCGGAGGAGATCTGCACGTTGTGGTTCTGCAGCATGCCGCTGTTGGTGATCACCGCATCGATCCAGTCGGTGTTGATGACATCCATGTTGTTGCCGGCCGGGGTGGCGACGTACTTGTCGATCAGCGTCTGCGGATACACCACGGCCGAGGGGTTGCCTGTTCGGTTCTGCTCGGCCTCGTTGCTGTAGCGCAGGTGGTCGACGGCGCTCACGCGCTCGGGCAGCGAGGTGAAGCCCTGCTTCGTGAAGAAATTGTTGTAGGCGACCTTGGTGCCCTTCTGCGCGGCGCGCTTCGTCTTCACGACGATGACGCCGGCCGAGGCGCGGTTGCCGTA
>RGVM01000012.1 GCA_010027295.1 Chitinophagia bacterium | reverse complement strand
ACCCCTTCATGCTGCGACCCCTCAACACCCGAGGACAAGGCCAGCTGTCCATGGTTCGGTTCGTACCCGACAGACGGGAAATATGGACCTTCGACCGCAACGGCGAATGGGACAGGTTCGACACGGACCTCAAGCCGCTCGCATCCGTCCGCACACCGGGACCGATCGTGGATGCGCAAACCACCCAGCCCGCCTACCTCCTTTCGATCGGCAACATGCTGCCGAACGAAGATCGAAAGGGTAGGCTTTTCCGGACAGCAGACGACGGCAAACGATACGAACGCATCCTGGATTCCCTGCACAGACCCGTCCAGTCACTCCACATCGATATGGACGGGGATGGGCGCAAGGACTGGCTCGTAGCCGAATTCGGATTCGAGACGGGTGCACTCCGATGGTTCGAGGATCGGACGGGTACCTCCCATACCCTCTCTGAGAAACCAGGTGCCAGGAATATCGTTCCAATGGACGCTGACAAAGACGGGGATACCGACCTGCTGGTTCTTTTCGCCCAGGCTATGGAGGAGGTCGTGCTTTTCAGGAACCAAGGGGGCGGCAACTATGCCCTTGAAAACCTCCTATCCTTCCCCCCGATTCACGGCAGCAGCTGGTTGGAATGGGCTGACATGGATGGAGATGGGGATGGCGACATAGTGCTGGCCAATGGTGACAATGCCGACTATTCCATCATCCCGAAACCCTACCACGGCGTCCGGATCTTCCTCAATGACGGGAAGTTTCGGTTCAGCCAGTCCTACTTCCATCCCGTGACCGGCGCCACCAAGGTGCTCGCCCGTGATTTCGACCGGGATGGGGATATGGACCTTGCACTCATCGCCTTCTTCTCGAACCGAAAGGATTCCGAATCCTTCCTCTACTTCGAGAACGACGGGCAGGACGGCTTCCGGATCTCCAACCTGGGCGTCCCGGCCGGCGAATGGCTGCTGATGGAAGCCGACGACATGGAGGGGGATGGGGATGATGACATCATCCTCGGGCGTTTCCTCATGAGTGGTGATCCGGGCAGGAAGAACGGGACAACCCCGGCCCTCGTCCTTGAAAACAAATCTCCTTTCCCTCGAAAGATGCATCCATGAAAGATGATTGAGTATTGGATAGCCGGAAAATCAAGGGGTCAGAGACTTATATACTTTTCTCAAGTAAAACAATGGATAAAGAAGCAAGAATAGATTGGGGAGCCACCAACCCAAATCAAAATCTTTGTGGAAGATCCAGAACGAAATGGCCATGAGTCCGGAACACATGGTAAAAATCAACGAGACAAAGGCGAATAAGACCCATTGATCCGAATGTTTCCTGTATAGTCTGATGGAATGTAGTCCTGATATCGAAATCAACATATCTATCGGGAAAAACGACCAGTTCCAATCCACTAAAACGGGATTCTCATAGTCCCTGTACAGGAATTCGGGAGGCAATACATGCAGGTACGTAATTGTCCAGTAGATGATAAATGAAACATCTACGAAAAAGAAGACAATGAACAAACCCTTCGGAGCGGACATTTTTATATTTTTATTTCGGTATTCATGGATAGGGAGCATCTATGCGTAACCGTGAATGGAAATGAAAAAGCCATTCGTCACTGCGAATGGCTTGTCCAGTCTGGCTCGGTCGGATACACACGAACAAGGGTATTAGCCTCAGCGAAGCTTCTTCAATAGGATCTCCGCCACCCTTCTGCCCTGCTCATTGCCGTTCTCGCAACCGGAACGGAAATGGATGCCCCCGTACACCCGGCTGATGGAAGCCTCCTTTGCCGCCTCCCGGAAAGAGGGGAAACTCCGGACGGGGAGGTTGTACGGCAATTCCGTGGAGTCCGTGTACGCGAATCCATCCCCGAAGATTGCCGTTAGCATCTCGGCCGCAGCCGCCGACGTCGTGCTGTGGCCTGAGGTATACTCCGGGAAGGGCGGTGTCTGGATGAAGGAGATCCATTGCTCGTCGATCAGCCGCTGTATCGCCGTCTGCGGACGGATGCGGACGGTACGGTACTTCGTATCCCAACAGGCGATGAACGCATCATAGAGGGCCACCGAGGTCCAGACATAGGCCTTCGCCGAAGCCACGGCATCCAGCCCTTTATTCCGGCAGGCGGTCTGAGTGATGGCCATCCAATGCCCGCCGGGCGTCATCTTCTTGTCCTGGAACATCACATGGCCCTTGTGCTGCGAGACGAAGGGGTTGTCGTCCCAGAACAATGCGATATCGACCTGCTCGTCGGTCCGGCTCTTGGAGATGTCATACACCTCCCGCATCTCCCGATGGAATGGGGAGGCGGTATCCTCGGAATATGCCGCAAAGGTCAGGGCCGATACCTGATTGGCACTGTCGAGGCCCATCGTCAGCATCTTCGGCCAATGTGGCTCCAGTCCGTCGGCATAGTCGGGCGCCGTGGGCACCCAGCGGGTGCTGTCGTCCGTCCGCACCTCGAAACGCTCCATCGTCCGCGTCTGCTTGTAATTGTCAGACGCCAGCCGCTCGGAGACGACGGCCGACACGGCATTGCCGAAGGCTAGGGAACGGTCCACCAACGACTTATCGAGTCCCGCCGAGTACACCCGAACCATGGAATCCTGATACACGGTGATCTCGGGTGCCGAAAAAGTCACCTTCTTGGCCACCTCGCAGAAGGACTGGATGGCGGCCAGGCTGAAATCATAGGACGACCCGGGGTCCGGGACAGGCATCGCCCCGAATCCCTTCAACCGGGATGATATCGATGGGGAGGAGCTGTCCCGATGTCGGATCGCCTCGTACAAAGCGATCGAACAGTTCGAATAGATGCGGCTGGCCACGGGTGGCGTGAAGATGTCCACCACGATGATGTCCGTCAACCGCTGGATGAGCTGATGGGGCAGGTCGCGCCCGTCCGGGCGACCTGCGTCCGGTCCCTTGCAGGCCTGTGCCAGGCATAGTCCGGCTGCGAGGCCGACGAGGCCGAAACGTCTCTTCATGTCAGTTCTTTTTTCCAGGCACCACCGTCCGGGTCAGGACGCCGGCCCTGTTGTAAAGGTCGATTTTTTCACAGGCAGTGGTCACAGGGATTTTCCGGCTGCTCTGCGACAGGAAGGTGTGCAGGGAACTGAATTCCAACCGCTGACGCTTCCCGCCCGAAAGGGTCAGGATCGCATAGGCTTCACCGCGTTGGGGTTCGAGGACGAATCCCTCGCCGAAAGCCCATCGGTACATCTGCAATCCTTTCCGGTTCTGCGTGGACACGACCATGGGCCGTCCACCCACCATCACCGTGGCCAAGGCCCTCGCATCTCCCCGGACCAGGAATCCCGAAGCGTCGAGACCCTGTGGCTCGAAACGCCCGGCCCCCCGGTTCAGCAGCAACAGGCCGTTCAGGGCATCGGCCCGACCCTGACCGGTCTCCATGCCATAGTCGTTGCCGGTCAACAGGATGTCAGGCCGGCCGTCGCCATCGAAATCCTGACACTGCATCCCATAGAGGGGCGCGAACTGTGCCTCCATGGGTAACACATGCATCCGGAACTTCCCCTTCCCCAGGTTCTCCAGCCAGACGCTGGACATATGGTTGGCCTCCAGGACCATGACGCCCTTCATCTCCTCCTTGGTGAACACATCCGAGGCCCTGGCCCGCCCGAAATCGGCATATCGCTCATACTTCCGGCGGATCAGGATGAGCTGCTTCTGCATATCGTCCTTCGAATGGAAGAAATACTCCTGCCTCTTTCCGGTGGAATCGGGAAAGAAGCATGAAAGGAAGGGGTCCAGTGTGCCGTTCTGGTCGAAATCCTTGGCATAGACCCGGACGGGCTCACCGGCATCGCACTTGAAGTAGGTGTTCAGTCCGAAATTCCCCGCCACATAGTCCATGTCTCCGTCCTGGTCGAAGTCGGCCGCCCCCAGGCTGTTCCACCATCCGAGCGCGCGGTCGATATCCTCCGAGGGATGGATCCGCGCCAACCCCTTCCCGTTATTCCGTAAAAAGGTCAGGGGCATCCACTCGCCCGCCAGAATCAGGTCGGGAAGTCCATCGGCATCAAAATCGCTCCACATCGCATCACTGACCATCCCGATGCTGTCCAGGCCTTCCAGCCAATCGTTTGTCACGTCCGTGAAGCGGATGCTGCCGGGCTTCGAGTCGTTCCGCAACAGGAACGATCTGCCCGGCCTGGGATAGGCCCTGGTCGCCACTCGGCCACATACGAAGAGATCGGTGTCCCCATCTCCATCCATATCGGCCCCCTTCACATTCTGTCCCGAAGCATCGATGGTCGGCAAGGCTTCGGGTACGATCTTGAAATGGCCTTTGCCGTCATTCTCGCAGAGGATGTCCTGATAGAGCGTCGATCCGGGATCGTGTTGATTGCTGCCTCGTACGATGTAGAGGTCCTCGTCGCCATCCCCCTCCGCATCGAAGAGCAGCAGACCCATGTCCTCCTCTTTCAACAGGTCGGAGGTCTTCAGGGATAGTGTCTGCTGTCTGAAACGGCCGGTCTTTTCCTGTGTCAGTACCACCGGCCCCTGGAAACGGCTGGAACTGCCCAGCACCACGTCGTCCAACCCATCGCCATTGACATCTCCCGCAGCTATCGCCGGACCGTATTGCGAGAACTTGTGCGGCAGGGTGCGCTGGAAGTTGAAATCGATGAAGTCGTTCTCCTGGTGCAGATACGTTATCCCCAGTGAGGCCGGATCGACCTCTGCCAACAGGGGCGCTGCCGGTGTCGCAGGAGGGGGGATGCTGCGGACGGCATCCGCCCGCGACAACGTCAGTGCCTGGTCGGCGCGCACATCCCGGACGACCTGGCTGTACGCACTGTCCCACCGAACGACCACGGAATCAACCTTCTGGGAGGACCCGAGACCGAAATGCAGGAATCCCTCCGACCTCGACAGGTAGCCCCGTACACACTGGCTCTCCGCCACCTGCCGCTGGCCCCCACGCCAGACGGAGACCTCGGCACCCCACCCCTCCGGGTTGGAAGGGGAACCTTTCAGGCGCACCCTCAGAAAATGGCTGGCAGCTTCGTCCGGACGAGCCTTTTTTCGGGCATCGATCAGGGTGTTCTCATATAGGAATGCCGGGTCGTTGATGTTATTGGTGACGATGTCGAGGTCGCCGTCATTGTCGAGGTCGGCATAGGCCGTCCCGTTGGTGAAGCTTGGCCGCTGCAGGCCCCATTCGCGGGAGACGTCCCGGAAGGTCAGGTCGCCGTTGTTGCGGAAGATGAAGTTCGGGATCTTGACCTCGGGGATCATGTCGTGCAGCTGCTGGCGGGTGACCAGGCTGCTGCTGATGCTCTTCCGGAAGGCGCCGAAATCGTGGTCGATGATATCCTTCGGGAACCCGTTCGTGATCAGCAGGTCGCGGTGGCCGTCGTTGTCGAAGTCGGCCAACAGGGGCGACCAGCTCCAGTCCGTCGCCTCGACCCCCGCCAGGAAGGCGATATCACTGTACACGGGCAGCCCCGTACTTGGGTCGGTGCCCTGCCATACCTGGAAGGTGTTGCGCACGAACTGGTATTCGTACTTGTACTGCTCGGTGAAGAGGTAGTGGTTGTAATTGTTGGCATTCATGTTGACCTTCTTCCGCTTGTTGTCGGCCGGCAGCATCTCGACGGTGAAGAGGTCGGCCCGGCCGTCGTTATTGATGTCGGCCAGGTCGCTCCCCATCGAGGAGTAGGACTGGTGCTTGAGGATGTCGGCGACGCGGTTGGTGAAGGTCCCGTTGCGGTTGTTGATATAGAGGAGGTCGTTGCTTAGGTAGTCGTTGGCGACGTAGATGTCCGGCCAGCCGTCGCGGTTGAAGTCGTGCACGAGGCAGGAATGGCTGTATCCCCCCCAGATGATGCCGGCGTCCATGGACACGTCATGGAACACGGCATGGCCGAGCGCACTGTCGAAGTCGTTGCGCAGCAGCCGGTCCCGCGTGGGGGACGAACCATCCGGTATCCTCGTGATGAACTGGTTGGGATACTGCATGTCGATGAAGTTGACCGCGACGAACAGGTCCAGGTCACCATCCAGGTCGTAGTCGAAGTAGGTCGAGATGGAATTCTGCGTGTCGTCGGTGATGCCGTACTCGGTCGCCATCTCCTGGAACTTCGGCACACCTTTCGCATCATTCCCCTGATTGACGAAAAGCAGGTCGCGCAGCAGTGCGCTGTCACGCATCATGGTGTTGCAGACGTGGATGTCGAGTCGTCCGTCACTGTTGATGTCCACGAAAGTGACTCCCGACGACCATTGGCCCGGCTTCTTCTGTGTGCCCGAGGCTTCGGTCACCTCCTCGAAACGAAGTCCGCCCCGGTTGATATAGCAGCGGTTGGGCACCTGGTTCCCTGCGAAGTACAGGTCTTGCAGACCGTCGCCGTTGAGGTCGCCTACAGCCACCCCGGCCCCGTTGTAGGTGAACTCGTTGTCGAGGATGTTTATGCTGTCGTTCGTGGTGATGGTATTGGCGAAGAGGATGCCCGACTTCTTTCCATCGACCTGGCGGAAGAGTGTCTGCTCATCCCTGCAGGCGGCAAGCATCAGCAGGCAGCAGAGAAAGGCAGGAAGGGATGTTCTAGGCGACATGGCCACAAATTACAAAGCTCCTTGGGTTTGAGGTAGGAAGGGAAGGCGGAGGACTCGAAAGAAAAAAGGCTGCACGCAGCAAGCGTACAGCCTTTTTTCAAATAAGTTGACTTGGATCAGTACCCGGGGTTCTGCACCAGGGTCGGCTTGCCGTCCTTGGCGCTTTGGGTGATGGCCTTGGCCGGGATGGGGAAGATGTCGTTCTTTGGGGAGACGTGGGCTGCACCCGTGAGATAGGTGCGCTTGATGCGCTCCTTGGCGAAATAAGCCGTCTTCACCTGAGCGGCGACACCCCAACGTACGAGGTCAAAGAAACGATGACCTTCGGTACCCAGTTCAAGACGGCGCTCGAAGCGGACGGCCTTGCGGGCGGTGTTGGCATCGGTCCATGTGGCGGTATAGAGGCCGCAACGATAGTTGGCAGCGGGGTTGGCTCCGTCCATCACGAAGCCGGCCGGATTAGCGGCACGCTGACGGATCTGGTTCACCAGTGCGCGTGCACGCTCCAGACCTCCCAACTCCACCTCGGCCTCGGCCAGGAGGAGGAGTACATCCGAATAGCGGATGAGCTTCAGGTTGTTGGCGTTGTAGCCGGAAGTCCAACCCGAGGAAGTCGTCAGACTGCCTTCCTGCGACTTGTAATGCGTGTTCTTGATCGGGGCATAGGGACCGCCATAGCTCTGGTCACGTATCCAGTTGGAACCGGGATGCTTGCCCCAGTCGAGGTAGGGGATACCCCGACGACCGACTGTCCAGTCCAGACGCGGATCCAGCGGACCCGTATGGGGACGTCATCGTTCTTGACATCGGTGTTGTTGTAGGTATCCAACAGGGGCAGTCCGTTGGCATCCACCTGGAAGGCGTTCACCAGGTCCTGGGAAGGCTGGTGGAAACCGCAGCAGCCGGCAGGACCGCCGTTGTAGGGGAAGTTCAGGACGTCGCCGTTATTGCCGTTGTCGGTCGTGCCGTCGTTGACCGACTGCTGCACTTCCAGCACACCTTCGCGGGAGTTGCGGGTGGCGGCGTTGAAGTTGTCGTGGTACTTGGCGTTCAGGGCGTAGCGGCCGGAGGCAACGACGGCGTCCAGCTGGGCCTTGGCCTCCGAATACTTCTTCTCCCACAGGTAGGTAATGGCGAGCACCGTCTGGGCGGCACCTTTCGTCACCCGACCCACTTCAGCCTGGGTCACCGGAAGTCCTGCCACGGCGGCCTGAAGGTCTGCCTGAATCTTGGGGAGGATGTTGGTCGTGTTGCCGATACGGACGTCCGTGAGGGTCTCGTCGATGAAGGGCACGTTCCGGAAGATCCTCCACAGATCGTAATGGAACCAGGCGCGCAGGAAGCGGGCCTCGGCGATGCGGACGGTCTTCTCGGAAGCCGAGATCTCTTTCAGCGATGAGAAGGCCTTGATGGCTCCGTTCACGCGGGAGATACCGTCATAATAGTTCCTCCACTTGCCATCGAGATATGGGTTGTTGGCATCGACGTTACCCCTTTCCAAAGGCGTGATGTCGGGCTGGTCACCGGCCTCGGAGCCTTTATAGGCATCCCCGCCGACCACGCTGCCAAAGGTCCAGTTGGAGGCGGCACCACCCCAGGGTGAGCCGTTATCCCAACCGGAGAAACCGTCGAGGTTCGAATAGGCCGCAATCAAGAGCGCATTGGCACCCTTGGCGGAAGTGGCGAGCAGTTCGTTGTTCACACTTCCATAGGGCTGCGTCTCCAGGAAATCCTTGCCGCAGCTCACCACCACGAGGATCATGATGATGGGTACCGCGAGAAGCTTGGCTATGTTCTTTCTCATATGATGTACTTGATGGTTTTGGCTTGAGAATAGGTTGGCATCAGAATTCGAGGTTCACGCCGAAGATGAAGTTCCGCGCCAGTGGGTAACGGCCGTTGTCCACACCGATCGACAGGTCGCGCTGGCTGGCATATCCCTCCGTGATGTTGGACACCGTCACATCGGGGTCCAGACCGCTGTACTTGGTGAAGGTCAGCAGGTTCTGGCCCTGGACATAGAAGCGGAGCTTGCTCAGGCCCAACTTGGTCAACATCCGCTGGTCGAGGGAATATCCGACCTGCAGGTTGCGAAGGCGGGTGAAGGAACCGTTCTCCACATAGTAACTGTTCCGCTGGGAGCTGTAGTTGTCACCCCCATCGATGATAGGGAGCGTCTTTCCGGCTTCCGTCAGGTACTCTGCGGCACGGTTGCGCTGGAAGGCGTTGAAATGCGTCCAGTACTTGACGTAGTTGAAGAGCTTCTGACCATAGGTGCCCGACCAGTACATGGTGAAGTCGAAGTTCTTATAGTTGGCGGTGAGGTTCAGACCCATGATGAAGGTCGGGATTGGACTGCCGAGGAAGGTCTCGTCGTTGTTGTCGATCTTCCCGTCGTTGTTCAGGTCGGCGTAGCGGAAGCGGCCCACCTTTGCATCGCCTTTGTCGGTCTTGAGGACCTTGGCTATCTCGGCATCCGAAGCCCAGAGACCCTGCTGCACATATCCATAGAACTGGGAGATGGGCAGGCCGGCCTTGGTATAGGTGATGTCGCCGATACGGCTGCCGCCCGAACGGATGAAGCTGTTGTCGTTGGCCTCCAGCTTCAACACGGTGTTCTTGACCGTGGAACCGGTGAAGGCGACGTTGAAGTTGAAGTCGCGGGTCAGTCGCTTGTTCCAGCCCAGGGAGAAGTCGATGCCCGTGTTCCGCATGGAGCCGATGTTCTGTGCCTGACGGCCCACGGCGCCGAGCTCGAGGGGCAGCTCCACGTTGTAGATCATGTCACGCGTGTCGCGCTTGTACCACTCGACCATCACGTTGAAGTCCTTCATGACGACGGCGTCGATACCGATGTTGGTGACGGCCGTGGTCTCCCACTTCAGGTCGGGGTTGCCCGTCGAGGTCTGCTCGAAGCCGGTTACATTGCTGTTGCCCGTGCCGCGGATGTCGTAGTTGGCCGTACCCAGGGAGGTACCGAAGTTGGAGAATCCGGGATAGTCGCCACCCACCTCGTTATTGCCGAGGATGCCGTAGGAGGCCCTCAGCTTCAGGTCGTTGATGGCGCTGACGTTGTCCATGAACTTCATCTTGCTGAGTCTCCAGCCTACGCTTCCCGAGGGGAAGATGCCGTACTTGTTGTTGATGAAGCGGGAAGAGCCGTCGCGGCGGACCGTAGCCGACGCGTAGTACATGTCGTTGAAGTTGTAGGAACCCTGCACGAAGGTCGACAGTACATTGTGCTCGCCGCGATAGCTGCTCATGTAGAACGTGGCGGGGTTCACGTTCTGCAACAGGCGGTAGTTGTAAGTGTCGAAAGCGAGCTGGGAACCGCCGGCGCTGAAGCCCTCATAGTAGTTCTGCTTGGCCTCATAACCGGCCAACGCGTCGACGCGGTGGTCGCCGAAGCTCTTCTTGAAATTCAAGGTGCTGAAGAAGACCCAGTTGCGATTCTGGAAATAGCTGTTGGACAGGGAGTTGGGGTTGTTGTTCCCCTCGACGGCCTCATAGCGGCGAGTGCCGTATCCCTGGCCGGGACCGCTGTTGTAGTCCACACCGTAGGAGGTCTTCCAGGTGAGGAACTTGGCCAGGTCGACTTCCCCGAACACGCTTCCCGTGATGCGGAAACTGTGGCCTCCGTTGTTCTCACGGGCCCTGCTCAGGTCGGCGACGACGTTGGAGAGCGCGGAACCGAAGCCGGCGGGCGACGCGAAATTGCCGGCGATGTCATAGACAGGCACCAGCGCTGGAACACCATAGGCGTTGATCAGCGGCGAACCCTCGTTGGGATTGCCCATGGAGGCCCTGGTCGTCTGGAAAGCCACGTTCAGGTTCTCACCCACGCGCAGCCAGTTCCGAACCTTGAACAGCGTGTTCACCCTCGCCTGATAGCGACGGTAATCGTTGTTCAGCATGATGCCGTCGTGGTCGTAGATGTTACCAGAGAAGAAGTAGCTGCCCTTGTCCGATCCACCAGAGGCTGAAACCTGGACGTTCTTCTGGGCGGCCGGACGGAAGACCTCCTTGAACCAGTTCGTACCGGCCTTGTTGGTCTGCAGGATCAGGTAGTCGCCCACACCACCACCCGTGGGGTCGAGGTTCAGGAAATACTTGTTGGGATTGACAGCGGGATCACCGGCCAGGAAACCTCCCAGACCCCGGACCACGAAGTCGGGCATCACCCAGTTGGAACCCTGACGGATGAAGAGGTTGGACGTGAAGGGGATGCCCTGACCCTTGGCCAGGTCCTGCTGGACCTGCAGGAACTGAGTGGGATTGAGCAACTCAGGTATCTGGGCAGGCGTCTGTTGACCATAGAACATGTCCACCGTCAGCTTCGACGTACCCGTCTTGCCCTTCTTGGTCGTGATCACAATCACACCGTTCGCGGCACGCGAACCGTAAATCGAAGCGGAAGCAGCGTCTTTCAGGACCTGGATCGACTCGATGTCGTTCGGGTTCAGGAAGTTGATGTTCGACTCGTTCTGCACCGGCATACCGTCAATCACATACAACGGTTCGTTGTTGTTGATGGTTCCGATACCGCGGATCCGCACGAAAGCCGCCGAACCGGGGTCGCCGGAAGTCGACATCTGTACGCCGGGCACCTTGCCCTGCAGCTGGTCGGCGATGTTCGAAGCCGCATACTTCGTCATCTCACGCGTGTCCACCACAGCCACCGAACCGGTGATGCTGCGGCGCTCCTGGGAACCATAACCCGTCACGACGACCGCCTGCAGCGCGCCTGCGGCAAGCTGGAGACTCACGTTGACGGTGGACTGGCCGGCTACGGCCACATCCAGGGTCTCATACCCCACGAAGGAAACCTCCAGCACCGAACTGCTGCCCGGCACCGTGATCGAGAAGCTTCCATCGGCTCCGGTCGTCACCACGTTCGTGGTGCCCTTCACCTTCACCGTGGCTCCGGACAGGCCCCCTCCCGTGTCACCCCCGGTAACACGGCCGCCAACCTTTGTCTGGGCAAAGGTCGCAGAGACCAAAAACGCGAAAAGGACGGTAAGCAGACCCGTCCTCCGGGGATTTGGCAGCAGTCGTTTCATGCAATTGTCGTTTGGTTTGTTTTATAAAAGGTTGAATATGAGCACTTTAAGTATGTACTTTGTGATATGGAAACAAATTTTGATATTACTTCAGCTGCCAAATAAACAAATTTTTCACAAAATTAACATAGGCAAAAAAAAATGTCATACATGATGAAGCTCCGTGGTGAAACGATTTTCAATAAGCCTTTATTCATCCCGTGACTTCGTGGAGACATGATTCCCCTTGAAAACGCTGCTTATTGAATAATTTCACTTCAAAATGCGACATCCGGCGATGAACAGACCTTGGGTTCGACTTTTGATGCTACAACTAATTATAGGAATCGGGACTCCGGCCTCCGGCCAGGTCCAAAGCATACCCGACTTCCGATTCATCAGAATGTCCGGCGCTGGCCCCTTCTCACCCAAAGACCTCAAACCCGGCAAAAAGACCCTGTTCCTGTTCTTCGACACGGAATGCCCCCACTGCATGCAGGCGCTCTCCGCATGGAACGACAACCATGCGGCGATGGACGGCATCAACGCCGTCCTGCTGACCATGGACCCGCCCTCGGCAGCCATCCCCTTCCTCAGGAACTTCGCAGACAAAATCATCGCAAAGAAACATGTCGTCACGGCCATCGACACCGACCGGCAGTTCATCGCCCGGTTCCTCCCCAGGAAATACCCGTCCATGTTCATCTTCTCCGAAAAAGGAGCCCTGCTCCAATACACGGACGAGGAAAAGGACATACCTTCCCTTATCCGAATGATCCGAAAAAAATGATGCCATGATCAGCAGAAGAGAATACCTCCGTCAACTGGCCATCCTCGCCGCGGGATCCACCCTCGCCCCGAAAGCCTTCGCCTCCGCCAAAGACAGGAAGATCGGGGTGCAACTCTATACGATTCGCGGCGAAATCGCCAAGGACGCCATGGGCAGCATCCGCAAAGTCGCCCAACTGGGCTTCCAGGAAGTCGAGAACTTCGGCTACAACGGCAAGTTCTTCGGAATGGATGCCAAAGCCTACCGGAATCTGCTCTCCGAAACCGGTCTATCCGCCCCCAGCGGCCACTACCTCCTCAACAACCTCCGCAACGGATGGGACAAGGCCGTCGAAGACGCCGCCGCCATCGGGCAGCAATACATGGTCCTCGCCTTCCTCATGCCCAACGAACGGAAAACGGCCGACGACTACAAGAAAGTGGCCGAACTCCTCAACCAGGCCGGCGAAACCTGCCGTAAGGCCGGCATCCAGCTCGCCTACCACAACCACGACTTCGAATTCCAACCCATCGGCGACACCCTGCCCTTCGACATCCTCATGGGCCAGACAGAACCCTCCCTCGTCCAAGCCGAACTCGACCTCTACTGGGCCGTCAAAGCCAACCAGCAACCGCTCGACATCTTCCGCAAATACCCGAAACGAATCTCCCTCTGGCATGTCAAGGACATGGACAATACCGAAAAGAAGAACTTCACCGAAGTGGGCAGCGGAACCATCGACTTCACTTCCATCTTCAAGGCCCACCACCTGTCCGGCATGAAACACTTCTTCGTCGAACAGGACGTCTGCCCCGGCTCCCCCTTCGACAGCATCGCCAAAAGCATCGCCCATATACAGGGGAACCTTCTGAAATATGTATGAATGAACGGGTAGGGCGTTTATGCCTTACCATATTATATATACACCTGTAACACTTCCTTCGGTTACGGATACGGGTTCGAAGGATGACCCTTGGCGGGAATTGACTTTTGTGTACCTATGTCACCCGCAGGAACCGTTTGGATACGGGCTGGAATGACCCGGAATCATCTACATTCGGTGTCGTCCGAAACCCTACAATCAACCTGTTATCGATGAAATCCACCAACCTCATCCTCACCGCCTGCTTCCTGCTCTTCGCCGGCCTGCAGTACAACGACCCGGACCCCTGGCTCTGGATACCCATCTACCTCTACGCCGCCATTGCTTGCGCCCTCGCTGCCAGGGGAAAGGCACCCAGACCCATGCTCATCCTCGGCATCGCCTTCTGCTTCGGCTACGCCGCCCTCCTCTTCTTCATCCCCGACGGCGTCATCGATTGGGCCAACCGCCACCAGGCCGAAAACCTCGTCCAAACGATGAAGGCCACCAAACCCTGGATTGAAAACACCCGGGAATTCGGCGGCCTTCTCATCGCCATCGGAGCCCTCACATTCAACCTGCTCCGAAGAACCAAGCACTGACGGCTCCCTGACTATTCGGAGAGGAACAGGATCTGCTGCATCACCAGGGGCTTGGTCTCCCGCGCATCCGCCTTCCTGACCTTCAGGTACAGTTTCACCGGACCATCCACCTTTCCCATCAGCGGGGCCTTCACCTTGCCGGCTCCCGCCGTGCCTCCGGCCCCGATGACGGCCTCCCCGATCTTCCTTCCGTCAGGCGAATCGGCCACCCACTCCACCACATATCCCGAGACCAGCGGCTCCCGGAGGGTGTAACCCAGCTCTAGGGCGCTCACATGACCCAGTCCTATGCCCTCGAACATGAGCCAGCCGGCATCTCCCTGCACCACGGCGGCCTTGGCACGGCCCTGGTCCACCCAATTGATGCGTTCTGTCGATGTCCGGTCCGTGACCGACAAGACAGGCTGCTTGAACTGCAAGGTCGTATAACCCGTCAGGGGACGCGACTTCGGCGCGCCCTTGTCCGTATAACTGGCCGTCACCAACATCAGCTTGCTATCCGCGACCTCCTTGGCAGTGGGTACGATCGAACCTTTGGCCGGAAGGCCCGGCACAGGCTTGCCCCCACCCGCCAGAGACAGGATCCAGTCGACGATGAGACCCGCATCCCCCTCCTTCAGGTCGGGATGCGCCGCCATGGCCACCTCGCCCCAGACGCCGCCGCCACCCTTGATGATCTTGCCCGTGAGGTAGGGCTTGGCCTTGGGGTCCTTCACATACTTCTCGGCGACCATCGCATAGGACGGACCGATCGACTTCTCATTCTCCTTGTGGCAGGTCTTGCAGTCGAGCGTCGCCACGAGGTTCCTGCCCTCCGCCAGGCTGCTGAACGCCTGGTGACCGAGCACCTGCGCCTTGTCAGGACTGCTCAGATAGTCCACCTTCACCTGGAGGGCGGCCTCGTCGATGCCACCCTTCTCCGTGCTGCCATCCTCCTTGTCACTCACCAACACCTTGTACGCCAAGGGCTTGCCTGCAAAGTAGAAGCTGGAGGCCGGGTCGGTTTCGATGCTCACCCTGGGTTCCTCGTTGCCGGCATACACCGTCAACGCCTCGCTCCTCGTCACGCCTCCCTTGCCATCCTTCACCTCGACGAACACCGGATACGCACCGGGCTTGGTGAACGTGAAGCTGGCGTCGGACTTTCCTCCCCCTGGCACGACCAAATTCCCGAAATGCCATACATAGGTGAGCGCATCCTTGTCGGAATCCTTCGATCCCGCCGCAGAGGCCTTGAGGGTCAGCGGCAGGGTGCCACTCGTCCGGTTCACGGAAACGACGGCCCGGGGGGCGCGGTTGCCACCGTTGTAGTCGACCCGCGCCAGGCCCGCATCCTTGTTCTTCGTGAACCAGCCCGTGCCATATTCCAACAGATACAGCCGTCCGTCAGGACCCATCTCCATGTCGATCACGGAGTTGAACTTGGTGCCTGCCATGAAGGGCTCCATCTGCTGATAATTGCCCTCACCATCCATGGTCACGATCTTGATCCACCCCCGGATCCAGTCATAGAAGAAGAGCTTCCCTTTGAAATAGTCCGGGAAACGGGTCGCGGAGGGATAAAACTCAGGGTAATAGACGGGTCCCGCCATGGCATTGCGCCCGCCTGTACCCACCTCGGGGAATTCGGATGAGCTGGCATAGGGATACCAGATAAAGGCGGGACTGACAGGCGGCAGTTCCTTAAGGCCGGTGTTGTTGGGGGAGAGGTTCAAGGGTTTCATCGGATCGAAGGAGGGACCCGACTCGCCGGTCGTATAGTTATAGGCGTGATAGGCATAGTTGTTGCCCACGAAGAAGGGCCACCCGAAGAAACCGGCCCTGCGGGCCTGGTTGAGCTCATCGTATCCCCTGGGTCCGCGCGTGGCGGTACTGTCCACATTCGCGTCGGGACCTACCTCGCCCCAATACAGGAAACCCGTCTTCCGGTCGACCGAGATGCGGTACGGGTTCCGGTTGCCCATCACGTAGATCTCGGGGCGGGCGCCCTGGGTGCCGGGCTTGAAGAGGTTGCCCTCCGGTATCTCATAGCTGCCGTCGGGCTTCACCCGTATGCGGAGGATCTTGCCCCGGAGGTCGTTGGTGTTGCCAGAGGAACGAGAGGCATCGTACTGGTGCAGACCCTCCCGGTGGTCGATGGGCGCGAAGCCATTGTTCTTGAATCCGACCGGCTGGTTGAAGGGCGTCGAGTTGTCGC